>RGZZ01000330.1 GCA_010028905.1 Pseudomonadota bacterium
TCGACCACGGCAAGACCTCGCTGGTCGACGGAATGCTCAAGCAGAGCGGCATCTTCCACGCGCGTCAGCAGGTGGCCGACCGCGTCATGGACTCGAACGAGCTCGAGCGCGAGCGCGGCATCACGATCCTCTCGAAGAACACCTCCATCACCTACGGAGACGTGCGCATCAACATCGTCGACACGCCGGGTCACGTCGACTTCAGCGGCGAGGTCGAGCGCATCCTCGGCATGGTCGACGGCTGCCTGCTCGTGGTCGACGCGTTCGAAGGCCCCATGGCCCAGACGCGGTTCGTGCTGCGCAAGTCTCTCGAGGCAGGGCTGCAGCCGCTCGTGGTCATCAACAAGATCGACCGCGCCGACGCCCGTCCGCAGCAGGTCATCGACGAGGTGTTCGAGCTCTTCTACGAACTGGGCGCCGATGACGCGCAGCTCGACTTCCCCGTTGTTTTCGCTTCGGCCCGCCAGCAGATCGCCACGCGCGATCTGAAGGTGCCGGCCACCGACATGCGCCCCCTGTTCGACGCCATCGTCGAGTACATCCCCGGCGCCCACTACGAAGATGGTCCATTGCAGATTCTGGTGAACTCGGTCGACTACGACGAGTACATCGGTCGCGTGGCCATCGGGCGCGTGCACCGCGGCAAGGCGGCGGTGGGCATGCAGGTCATGGTCACCGGTGAAGACGAGCCTGCCCGCCGTGGCAAGATCGTGAAGCTGTACAACTTCGAGGGGCTGCAGCGCAAGGAAGTGACTGAGGCTGGCGCGGGCGACATCGTTGCCCTGGCGGGCATCGAGGGCGTCATGATCGGCGAGACCATCACCGATCCCGAGGTGATCGAGGCGCTGCCCGCAGTACAGGTCGATGAGCCCGCTCTTGCCATGGTCTTTCAGGTGAACGACAGCCCGCTTGCGGGTCGCGACGGCAAGTGGGTGACCTCACGACACCTTCGCGAGCGCCTGTTCCGCGAGGTCGAGCGCAACATCGCGCTGCGGGTCGACGAGGTTCCGGAGAGCGAGTCGGCCGTGGGCGCGTTCAACGTGTGCGGACGCGGCGAGCTTCACCTCTCGATTCTCATCGAGACCATGCGTCGTGAGGGGTATGAGCTGGCGGTGAGCCGTCCGCGCGTGATCACCAAGGAGATCGACGGCGCGCTGCACGAGCCGGTTGAGATGCTCTACGTCGACACGCCGGAAGAGTACTTCGGCGCCGTCATGGAGGCGCTCGGGCCCCGCTACGCGCAGATGCAGAAGATGTCGCACCCCGCTCCCGGGGCGGTGCGCCTCGAGTTCCTCGTTCCGGCCCGCGGACTCATCGGCTTCCGCTCGCAACTGCTCACCGTGACGCGCGGATACGCCACCATGAACCATCTCTCGGCAGGTCATGCGCCGTGGGCGGGGGAGATCGCCGACCGCACTCGCGGCGCCCTCATTGCGTCTGAAGACGGTCTGGCCACCACCTATGCCATGTTCCATCTGCAAGACCGCGGCCGCTTCTTCATCGAACCCACCACGCAGGTCTACAAGGGCATGATCGTGGGCGAGCACGCGCGCGACAACGACCTCGAGGTCAACATCGCGAAGAAGAAGCACGTGACCAACATGCGCTCGTCGGGTGCCGAGGACACGATGCGCCTCGACACGCCGCAGATCCACAGCCTCGAGGAGGCCATCGAGTGGATCGGCGACGACGAGCTGGTCGAGGTGACGCCGAAGAACATCCGCATGCGCAAGGCGCTGCTCGATCCGGCGGCGCGCAACCGCGCCCAGAAGGCCCGCGAGGCCCGCGAGAAGGCGAACGCGTAGAGGAACGCCCCTGCGGGTCGGGGGGACCGGCCCCCCCAGAGCCTCTGCCTGTGAGCGGGGGAAGCCGTTCTCTTGGCTCGCCTCTCGGCTCGCCTCAGCTTTCGACCGGCTCGCCTCTCGGCTTTCCGAGGCGTCTCGCCTCTCGGCTCGACCTAGCCCGCGTCGTACCCCAGGTTGGGCGCCAGCCACCGCTCGGCGGCCTTGAGGTCGAGCCTCTTGCGACGCGCGTAGTCGTCGACCTGGTCGCGGTTGACCTTGCCCACGCCGAAGTACCGCGCCTCGGGGTGGCTGAAGTACCAGCCTGCCACGGCCGCCGCTGGCGTCATGGCGAACGACTCGGTGAGCTCGAGCCCGATGGCGGCTCGAACGTTCAGCAGCTCGAAGAGCCGACCCTTCTCGGTGTGGTCTGGGCACGCGGGATACCCCGGCGCCGGGCGAATGCCCTGATACTTCTCGTCGATGAGCGCTTTTGCGTCGAGGCTCTCGTCGCTGGCGTAGCCCCACCACTCGCGTCGCGCCCGCTCGTGCATGCGCTCGGCCAGGGCCTCGGCCAGGCGATCGGCCAGGGCCTTGAGCAGAATGGCATTGTAGTCATCGTGCTGCTGCTCGAATTCAGCCACGCGGGCGTCGAGGCCGAGTCCCGCGGTGACGGCAAAGGCGCCGATGTAGTCGTCGGTGCCCCGAGGCGCGATGAAGTCGGCCAGGCAGCGGTTGGGGCGGCCCGGTGGCTTCAGCGTCTGCTGTCGAAGGAAGCGCAGGGTGGCGCGCACCTTATCGCGGGTGTCGTCGGTGAAGATGTCGACATCGTCGTCGTCCGCGCGGTTGGCGGCGAAGAAGCCCACCACGGCAGCCGCGCGCAGCCACTTCTCGTCGATGATGCGTCTCAGCATGGCCAGCGCGTCGTTGAACAGGCGCGTGGCCTCGGGCCCCACGGTGGCGTCGCTCAAGATGGCGGGGTAGGCACCGGCCAGCTCCCAGGTCTGGAAGAAGGGGGTCCAGTCGATGTAGGGCACCAGCTCGTCGAGCGGACAATCATCGATGACGTGGGTGTCGAGCCATGCCGGACGCCGTGGCGCGTACGTGAGAGAAAGGCCGTTGCGACGGGCGTCGGCGATGCTGAGCCAGTCGGTGCGCGCTTGTCGTCCGCGGTGGGCGACGCGCATCTCGTCATACTCGGTCTTCACCGATTCAATGAAGCGTTTCGCCAGGTCTTCTGACAGCAGAGACTGGGCCACACCCACGGCGCGCGATGCGTCTTTCACATGCACCACCGAGCCCGTGTACTGGGGCGCGATCTTCACCGCGGTGTGCATCTTCGAGGTGGTGGCGCCGCCGATGAGCAGCGGCAGCTTCATCTGCAGGCGCTCCATCTCGGCGGCGATGCCGCTCATCTCTTCGAGCGACGGCGTGATGAGGCCGGACAACCCGATCATGTCGGCTTTGTGCTCGACGGCGGCGGCGAGTATCTTCTGTGCCGGCACCATGACCCCGAGGTCGACCACCTCGAAGTTGTTGCACTGCAGCACCACGCCTACGATGTTCTTGCCGATGTCATGCACGTCGCCCTTCACCGTGGCGAGGACGATGCGGCCCTGCGAGGTGCGCTCGGTGCCTTCGTTCGCTGCCTCGATGAACGGGATGAGGTAGGCGACCGCCTTCTTCATGACGCGGGCGCTCTTCACCACCTGGGGGAGGAACATCTTGCCCGCGCCGAACAGGTCGCCCACCACGTTCATGCCGTCCATGAGCGGCCCCTCGATGACCTCGATGGGACGCGCCACCGACTGACGCGCCTCTTCGGTGTCGCCCTCGATGAAATCGTCGATGCCTTTCACCAGCGCGTGGGTGAGCCGCTCGCGCACGGGCCACGCGCGCCACTCGAGGTCGGCCTTCTTCGTGACGGTGTCGCCCTTGAAGCGATCGGCGGCGGCGAGCAGGCGCTCGGTGGCGTCTGCTCGCCGGTTGAGCACCACGTCTTCGACCCGCTCGCGCAGGTCGGGAGCGATCTCGTCGTACACCTCGAGCTGCCCCGCGTTCACGATGCCCATGCGCATGCCGGCGCGAATGGCGTGATAGAGGAACACCGAGTGGATGGCCTCGCGCACCGGGTTGTTTCCGCGGAAGCTGAACGACACGTTCGACACGCCGCCGCTCACCAGGGCGTGGGGCAGGGTCTCGCGGATCTGTCGTGTGGCCTCGATGAAGGCCACGCCGTAGCCGTCGTGCTCTTCGATGCCGGTGGCGATGGCGAAGATGTTGGGGTCGAAGATGATGTCTTCGGGCGGAAAGCCAACCTGCTCGGTGAGCAGGTGGTAGGCGCGGGTGCAGATGTCGACCTTGCGCGCCACGGTGTCGGCCTGGCCCTGCTCGTCGAAGGCCATGACGATGACCGCGGCGCCGTAGCGGCGCACCAGGCGGGCCTGCTCGAGAAACGGCCCCTCGCCCTCCTTGAGCGAGATCGAGTTCACCACGCCCTTGCCCTGCAGGCACTTCAGGCCCGCCTCGATGACGCTCCACTTCGACGAGTCGATCATGACGGGTACTCGGCTGATGTCGGGCTCGGAGGCGATGAGGTTGAGGAAGTCACGCATGGCGGCCTGCGAGTCGAGCATGGCCTCGTCCATGTTCACGTCGATGACCTGGGCGCCGTTCTCGACCTGCTGGCGCGCCACGTCGAGGGCCTTGTCGAGCTCGCCGTTGAGGATGAGCCGCGCGAACTGCTTGCTGCCCGTGACGTTGGTGCGCTCGCCCACGTTCACGAAGAGGGCGTCGGCATCGATGGTGAGGGGCTCGAGCCCGCTCAGGCGGCAGGCCTTGGGCAGGTCGGGCAGGGGGCGCGGCGCGATGTCGGCCAAGGCCTCGGCGATGGCCTTGATGTTGGCGGGCGAGGTGCCGCAGCAACCGCCCGCGATGTTAAGGAAGCCGCTGCGGGCGAACTCGGCCACCACCTCGGCCATCTGCTCCGGCGTCTCGTCGTACTCGCCGAACTCGTTGGGCAGCCCCGCGTTTGGGTGGGCGCTCACGTAGGTGTCGGCGATGCGCGACAGCTCTTTCACGTAGGGGCGCAGCTCGGCCGCGCCGAGGGCGCAGTTCAGCCCCACGGCGAGGGGCTTGCTGTGGCGCACCGAGTGCCAGAAGGCGGCGGTGGTCTGCCCGCTCAGGGTACGCCCGCTCTGGTCGGTGATGGTGCCCGAGATCATGATGGGCAGTCGCACGCCGATCTCGTCGAACAGGCGCTCGATGGCGAAGAGCGCCGCCTTGGCGTTGAGGGTGTCGAAGATGGTCTCGACCATCAAGATGTCGGCGCCGCCTTCGTACAGGCCCCGGGCCGCCTCTAGATAGGCCTCGGCAAGCTCGTCGAACGTGACGTTGCGCTTGCCGGGGTCGTTCACGTCTGGCGAGATGGAGGCGGTGCGGCTGGTGGGTCCGAGGATGCCGGCGACGAACCCGTGGCCGCCGGCCTCGGCGACGGCCTCCCGGCCCAGGCGCGCGGCGGCCACGTTGAGATCGCGCACGATGGGCTCGAGGCCGTAGTCGGCCTGTGAGATGGTGGTGCTGTTGAACGTGTTGGTCTCGATGATGTCGGCGCCAGCGTCGAGGTAGGCGCGGTGGATGGCCTTGATCACGTCGGGCCGAGTGAGGGTGAGCAGGTCGTTGTTGCCCTTCAAGTCGCTGGCGTGGTCCTTGAAGCGGTCGCCGTTCTGGCCGCTCGGCCCCAGGCCGCGGTAGTCGGCTTCCTGCAGCTTGTAGCGCTGGATCATGGTGCCCATGGCACCGTCGAGAATGAGAATCTTCTGCTGAAGCCGCTCGGTCAGCAGGGCGGCGCGGGCGAGGGCCTCGTCGCGGCGGGTCTGGGGTGTGGTGGGAGAGGTTGTGAGCAATGGCGTGGTCTCGGGCTTCT
>RGZZ01000331.1 GCA_010028905.1 Pseudomonadota bacterium
GCCGCCATCTCGTTGCGCCCCTGCAGATGATGGATGACGCCGAGGTTGTTGAATGCACCCGCGTTGTCCGGCTGGTGCTGCGTGACCTGCATCGTCAGCGCATAGGCGCCAGCGAGGTCACCGCTCTCGATCAGATCTTCCCCCCGAATCACCGCGTCGTCACTTGCGTCGATCATGGTTTTCCTCCCCTATCGTGTATCGACACCGTTGCCGCACGCAAGCGCGCGCATCGCGCGCATCGCGCGCAGCACCGGGGCAGGCCAGCACAAAGAACGAGCCTGGCCAGGACGCTGCACCAGAGAGCGTGTGCATGAAGCCTTCCCCCTTGCATTGTCCGGCGACTTCCCGAACACTTCTGACGCGGAGAGAAATCTTCATCTCTTCTCGGCTCGCCGGTCGCGTCGGCCCATCGAGGCGCTGCAGCCGTCTTGCCAACCCCGCCCTCGTGGCAGTACAACAGAGGCTTCACCCGCACACCACGGTGCCGAAGGAGAATCGAATGGACGTCCGCGAGATCACGGTCGAAGACGCCAACACGCTCATCGCGCAGGGCTCAGCTACGTTCGTCGACGTGCGCGACCCCTGGTCGTACGAAGAAGGGCACATCCCCGGCGCCATCCACGTGAACGACGGCGAGGTCGACGCGTTCGTCTCGTCGGCCGACAAGACGCGTCCGCTGGTGGTCTACTGCTATCACGGGTTCAGCAGCATCGGCGGCGCCGCCTACTTCGCCGAGCAGGGGTTCACCGACGTCGCGACCATGAGCGGCGGCTTCGAGGCCTGGCGGGCGCACGCAGGGTAGAGAAGCGCCCCCCTGAAGGGCCGCCGCTCTCTCCCTTGGGTAGAACGCGTGGCGCCTCTGAGCGCCAGCGCGCGGGCGTGGACCGTCCCTCGGCCCCTATCCCCCCTGGGGCCCCGCGGCGGCTCCGACGGGTGCCGGGGATTCGCCCAGCGCAGCGGCCACGGCGTGCTGGAAGACCGCTTCCTCCGGTCGGATGCAGGTCCACTGCTCGAAGATCTGCATGGCCAACTGCACCAGCATCTCGACGCCGTCGACGATCTTGCAGCCGCGCTCGCGGGCCGTATGCAAGAAGGGGGTGATGCGCGGATTGGTGATCACGTCGACCGCGAGACAGCCGCGCTCGACGGTTTCCCAGTCGACCGGCACAGGTTCCAGCTCAGGCGCGCACCCGAGATGCGTGGCGTTCATCACCATCGTCGTGCCTTCGGGCAAGCGGACAGGCGAAACCCACGGCTGCCATTCACACGGCACGCCCGACCCCTGCTGAACCCGCTGCGCAACCTCGCGGCCCTGATCCTCGCGACGGGTGACCAGGGTCAGATGGGCCGCACCGGCCCACGCGATCTCCATGGCCATGGCGCGGCCCGCGCCGCCAGCCCCCAGCATGACCACCCGCTGACCTTGCAGCGGAGCCACCTTGCTGATCGCCTTGACGACGCCCTTGCCGTCGTTGTTGTGCCCGATGAGTCGCCCGTGCTCGATGGTCATGTAGTTGGCCGAACCGATGGCGCGGACATCTGCATCGACCTCGTCGAGCAGCGGAACCACCGCCACCTTCCACGGCACGGTGATGCACATGCCCTGGTAGCCGAGCGGTCGCAGCGCCGCCACGGCCAGCGCCAGGTCGGATTCGCTGGCGATGTCATTCTTCCAGAACTGCCAGTTCAGACCGTGATGCGCGTAGACGGCATCAAACATGCGGTCGATGGGATTCTCGGCCACCGGATGGCCGAGCATTCCTGTCATCTGCTTCTGGGGGGCGATCAAGGACGTAGAGGAAGCGCTCATCTGACAACATCCCTTGCGTGGTGCAGGCCGTGTCTCGGCTGACGGTGGACAGACCCGTGCGCGCTTCGACTGCGCTGCGCCCACCCAGGAACGGGCCTGGCCCTGGCAGCCCGATTCGAGCGGCGAGGGTCACAGTTCGCTGACCCGTTCCATCGTTCCCGCTTGTAAGAGGAGCCAAAGATCACATGGACGGGTCCACCTGGAAGGGCGTCCCCGACTGAACCGCCGAGCATAGCGTGGAGATGAGGCGCATCTGCTCGATGTCGCGCGGTCGGCTGTTGAGCAACGCCTTGTTCACGACGATGACCGCCAGGCACCGGGCCCGACTGATGGCCACGTTCAATCGGTTGCGGTCGAACAGGAAGTCTGCCCCGCGAGGAATGTCTGCCGCCGACGAGGCCGTCATCGAGAAGATGACCGCCGGCGCCTCCTGACCCTGAAACTTGTCGACCGTGCCCACCCTCACCCCAGCGGTGCGCGGGTCGCTTTCGAGGGCAGCGCGAATGGCGCGGCGCTGGGCGTTGTAGGGAGCGACGACGAGCACGTCGGCGGCGGTCATGGGTTTCGGGCCCTCCGCCTGCGTGTGCGTCCACGTCGTGCCCAGCAGCTGCCTGGCCATGGCCACCACCTCGGCCACCTCGTCATCAGAGCGCTCGCTGCACCCCTCGTGATTCATCAGACGATGGCGAAGGCCCGTTCCGAACCCGTGAACGGTCTGCTCTGCGCATCTGGCGTCTGACTGCAGCCTGCCCTGATAGATGTACCTCGAGATGAACGCGCACACGTCCGGGTGCATGCGATAGGTCGTCTCGAGCAGGAGCCCACGGTCCGGCGTCACCAGCGGCTCCCCCGCGAGCATGTGCTCGAGAACGCTCACCCCCACGCCCTCGGGATGCAGCACCATGCTCCGCGCGCCACGGCTCACCGCAAGCGCGTCTGCGAGGGCGAACTGCCCGGCTTCGTCGACGAAGAGAAAGTCGACGGGGTGTTGGGCAAACGTCTTGTTTGCGAAGAACCACGGTGTTCCGACGAAGACGTTGTGCTCTTTACGGCGTTTCCCGCTGAGAGCACTCCCAACTTTTGTCGCGCCGTCAACAGCCTCACCGTTGGACTTGTGGGCCATGCGAAGATTGTCTCCCGCGCCCACTTTGATTGCCTGTCGACGAAGTGTGGTCGCGAGATTTTTCGAAGCGTCGTGGCTCATCGCGACTATCCCTATGGGTGAACGCGAGATTTTTCGCAGCGTCATGGCTCATCGCGACTATCCCTATGGTCTTCCCTGCATTGATCAATCGAAGGGCGAGTTCTGCACCCATCCACGTCTTGCCCGTTCCCGGGGGACCCTGAATCGGCACGACGGCCCCTTCATCGAGCTGCAGGATGTGCGACGCGATGGCGTCAGGCTGGGCAGCATGGCCTCCTGACGGAGCGGGGGCCGCCGTACGCATGAGCAGATTGCCCGCGAGTGGTGAGAAGCTGCCTGTGTCGAGTCTCTTCTGCGCCTGCTCTTGAAGCGATTCTGGCTTTGGCTTTGCAAACCTGTACCCATCCAGTACCACAACCTCTGGTGCCGCGCTGGCCGGTCGGTCACCCGGCCACTCAGTGCGCACCACGCGTCTCTCTCGATCTACATTCTTGAGGGTAAGCTTGCAAGGGAATTGTTCTCCACCCGAATACTTTACAGTCACGCTCTCCTTCCAGACGTCATCTTTGATTGCCTGATGACCGATGTGCGCCTCTATCAGCCGCTTACCGTTATCCTGGCTTTCAAGCGCCCCCTCCACCCACTTCAGCCCCACAAGCGCCTCTTCATCGTCCCTGAGATCGTCCTCGTGCCCATCGAGCGTCACCCGGATCTGCATATCGTGGGCACTCTTCTCGCGCTTGTAGTACGAGAGCACCTCCGCCATCAGATGCTCGCCCTGCGTCCCATCGGTCTCCTGAAGTCGTGCCACGACCTCGAGAGGAACATTCTCACTCTCTCCCGGAGGCGTCGGGCGAACCCACTGCACCTCCTCCGGACACAGGGCACGCAGCCAGCCGACGACCACCACGAGCGCCTCGAGGTCACGCAGGTTGTAGTGCGCGATGCTTGCCAGAAGAGCGTCGCGCTGCGCCTCGGTGAGGTGCGTGCCGTGCGCGTACTTCTCATACTTCAGCACGGCATCGGAGCCTCGTGCCAGCGCCTCGTCGGCCTCATCTCCCTGTGGCAGCGGCAAGACCGCGAACTGCAGCGCGCCCGCGCGATCGTATCCCGCCACCCGCTCGATGGTCTTGAGCCCGTACGATTCCACCCCCACCACCAGCGACTGGCGCACCACCGTGTAGAGATCGACGAAGATCCCCTCGCTGAGCAACGTCTTCAGCGTCTCCACCACCGCGTCCGGCGCATCAGACGCGTCGAGGATCGAAGTGATGGTCGAGCGCTCGGTGTGGTTGTAGTGATAGACGTGCATGTCCGGGTGCTGGGCCCGACGGTGCTCGAACCACACCGCCAGCCTGCGCATCTGCTCAACCTCATCGGCCTTGCTGTGAGCCCAGCGCGGCTCGTAGACCCAGTCGCCCGCGTCGTTCCTGTACAGCAGACCGATCAAGAAGATGAGACCCTCCTGAACGGTGAAGAAAGGATGGCCCTCGTAGTCGACATACACATCACCCGCGTCTTCCGGGGGGAGCTGTGGGAACCCCCGCAAAGCGCCCTCGCCTTCGGTCACAGGCAGGACGTGCACGGGCGTGTCCGTCGACACCGCCACCTCGACACAGCTGTCCGGCCGTGCCTCGACCTGCAGGCGGGCCTGAAGGCGCAGGCGGGCCAGTCGCGCTGCGTCGAACCGCTTCACCTCACCCGTCGACGAGGCCAGCGCGCCCCGCGACGCGATGCCCGCAGCAGACAGCTTCTCGCGGTCGCGTCGCGTCAGGGAGGCGACGAAGTGAAGCGAATCTTCCTCGCGCCACTCGCCCTCGCAGCGGCCCTGGTACTTGCAGAACGCACAGTGGTCACAGGGTTCCGGACGGGTCTCCTCGGGCGCGGTCGCTTCGAGAAGTGACGCCAGATCAGCGCGAACCTGGCGCCAGTATCCCTCGATCTCGTCGAGTCGGATCTCTTCCATGGCGTCAGCGCCGCCCTTGCCCAGCCAGATGCGAACCCCCTCAGGACGCTTCCCCGTGATGGCCTCTACCGCGTCGGCATAGAAGCAGAGCTGCAGCACGTGACCCGGCTTTGCCTCCTTGCGTGCAAGCTTGGCATCGATGGGCATGAATGTCTCGAGCGGCTGGCCCGCGTCGTCGACCGTGATCAGGAAGTCGGCAATGCCCTGCATGCCGTCGTGCGCCAGCGGAATCTGATAGAGCCCCTTGAACGCCTGCAGATCCGGCAGCGTCACGCGACCGAGATACACCTCGAACGACTCAGCGGACTTGTTCAGCAGCGGAGGCTCGAAGATGGCCGAGGTGCCGAAACGGGCGCGCAGGGCCTCGAGACACTCGCGCTCGTGGTGCTCGCCCTTGTTCCGCACGAGACGGGAGAAGGCGCTCCGCGGCTCATCGGCCTTCTCGATCTTCTTCTCGTGCTCGAGACGGTGAAGCGTGAGCGAGTGCGGGCAGGCCAGCCAGGCGGTGATGATGCTCGGCGTGAGGGATGGGGGCATGTTGTGTCTCTCTTCTCCGCGCGTACGGCTGGAAGGCCGGTGCGTTACTTTCCCTCTTTGAGGATGCTGCTCCCCCCGAGGTTCCCCACATCGCCCATCGGAACTGCACAGCGGCAGGCCCGGCCAACCGTGGCCAGCCGCGAAGAAAAGAGAGAAGCCGCCGCCGCGCCCCTCGTTGGGGGGCACCTGTCACAGGCACGACAGGCACAGCGCCACCCCGCAAGACTGCGTACTGCCACAGATGTGG
>RGZZ01000332.1 GCA_010028905.1 Pseudomonadota bacterium
CCGCTGCCCGCCTTCCTCAACGCGTATAAACCTCCCGCTCCCGCGCACCCGCCCGCGACGCACTCCCCGAGCAGCCGCGGCGCGCAGGCTGTTCACAGCGGCACACAGCGCCGCGCGAGCCATGAGATCACCGATGCGGTGAACCGATACGTGCGCCAGCATCAGATGGGGAACCCATACCTGCTTCGCGAGCTGCAGGTGGGCAGCCGCGCTGGCGCGACCATCGGCACCGTGGGCATGGCGGGCGCGTCCGTCGTCGCCATCACCGGTGCGCACTCGGCCCTGGCGCTGGGTGCCGCCGCACGCGGACTCGGCGCCGCCGCACAGGGCATGGGGGCCGCTGCGCGAAGTGCCGGAGCGGTCGCCGCGGCCACCCACAACGCCGCCGGCCTCGCCCAGGCCGCCCAGATGGGCGCGCAGGCCTCGCAGATGGGCGCGCAGGCGGCGCAGATCGGAGGAAGAGCCGCGCAGATCGGTGGCATTGCGCGCACGGCCGCGGCGGTTGCGGCCCCCCTTTCCATCGTGGGCGGCGCCCTCGCCGTTCTCGACGGTGGGGTTGACGTCTACACGGGCTGGCGAAGCAGCGAAGGAATCGAAGCGCTCCAGGCGGTGGCCCAGCACCGTCTCGCCCAGCTCCAGCACGCCGGCAAGGCAGACCGAGCCGTGATGCGCGAGTACCGCAACGTGATGCGTGTTCTCGACAAGGCAGAAGAACAAGCTGAGATGCACGAGGCGTTCGGAGCCGCAAAGATAGTGTTCGGCGGCATGATGATCGCCGCCCCGTTCACAGGCCCGGCCGCCCCCATCGTCGGCGGAGTCGGCGCGGTGGGCTACATCGGAACGGTCATCGCGCAGCACGTGATGGAAGACGAGCCTGAAGCGCCGATTCTCTCGGCCCGAGGCCACCATTCCCGTCAGGCGCAGCAAGCCGACGAGTGGAGCCTGTTCTGATCTCAGCGGCAGCGCAATGTGGGGAGATCGGCGCGCCACGCCATCGCACCAGACAGGCTCATACCCGACAGTAGAAGCCCATTTGGGCTTATACCCGACAGTAGAAGCCCATTTGGGCTTATACCCGACAGTAGAAGCCCATTTGGGCTTATACCCTATACCCTTGACCGTTCTGGGGGGATGGCCCGAGGAATCGACGGGGGGCGCTTCAGTCGGCGCGCACGACCTGCCCGGTCTCAGAGAGGCCGCTCTCCCCCACCGCGCGCACGCGGAACCAGTACCGCGATCGCAGTCCGAGCGCGTGGAGCGTGTACTTCGTATCGCCGTACACGAGAAACGACGTATAGAGCTTGTCTGGCGCGATCCCCATGGCAACCTCGTAGGCATACGCACCGTCCACGGCCTGCCAGGCAAGGGTCGCACTGCGTCTATCGCTCGCGTCACGCGTCACCTGAAGACCGCACACAGGGCTGGGCTGCGAGCCCGCGGCCCGCCCGAAGACGCGCAGGTCGCTGATGGCGAAGCGCCCGGTGGGCATCTCGACGTTGACGACACGCAGGAATCGGGTGCGCACCGACGTCGTGAGCTCGGTATAGGCATGGGGCGACTCGCGCTCGCTCTTGCTCCGATCGATGAGGGGGCGCCAGGCACGCCCGTCGTCTGACCGCTCGACACGGTAGCGGTGACGCGCCCCTCGCTGCTTGCCGTACGCTGCAGCGTGCTCCTCGGCGAAGTTCACCTGCACGGCGTTCACGAATCGCGGCCCGCCGAGATCGACCGAGAGCCACTGCCCCGCGCTCGCATCCGGCGCGCTCCAGCAGGTCTTGACATCCTCGTCGAACGCGAGGCGGGCATCGTGGCCTGATGCCGATGCCGATGCGGAAGCCTGCTTCCGGTACGAGAGCAGCATCCATCCGGTGAACGTGCCGTGAGGGTCGTGCGCGGCTCGGGGCATGCGGTGCGGGTAGTCGCCGAATGCGGTATCACAGAACAGCACGCCATCCGCGTCGACCCCCGCCGGGAAGAGACCGAGCCTGCGCTCGAACTTGTGCTTCACGCTCACCACCATGGTTGCCATGTGCCAGACATTGCCGTGCACGTCAGTGAACGTGCACCCGTGCCCCGCGCCGCGGATGAAGCCGGTCGGCTTCCACGAGAACGGGTTGTGCTCTTGATAGACAAAGGGACCGAGGGGGTGGTCGCCCACGTAGACGCCGTCACCATAGATGTTCCACTCGGTGCCAGGGGCCCCGTACTGCAGATAGTACCGGTCTCCGAAGCGATTCATCCAGGCCCCTTCGATGAAGGGGCGCATCTGGCCATTCTGGTTGTCTTCCCCGAACTGCTCCCACCCGTGCAGACCCGGCGACAGACGAATGAGGTCGACGGGAGAGCCGATGGGGCGCAGCGCATGCTGATCGAGCTCGGTCCCCCGAATCGGATACAGGTTGCTGGACCCCCAGTAGAGATAGGTTCGCCCATCGTGATCCTGGAACAGCGATGGATCCCATGTCTTGACGGGGAAATCGGATACCGCTTCCCGCCACGCCCCCCCCGCGAGGTCGTTGGTCAGATAGAGCGGCATCACGTCTGCCTCGCCGAAGGAAGGCAGCAGCAGCACCCCCTTCGACGTGGCCCAGAGACCCGGCGCGCAGACCTGATCGTTGCTGCCGTTGGGCTTGAACGCGTGCGCAACGAAACGCCAGGTCAGCAGGTCGTCCGACAACCAGTACCCTTCCTGATTGGTCGAGACCAGAACAAACGTCCCCTGGGCCCGAACACACGCCGGATCGGCGGTGGAGCGATGGGCCGTGTTCTCACCGGGCGCATCGCGGCGGGGCGCAAAGGCGTAGTCGAGATCGATGGGATTGCACCACGTTCGGGGCCTCTCTCGGACGAGCAACGGCTGATCGACCTGTGAAGCGCCTTCCCCGGAGGGCGCTGCCTCCAGCGGGAGATCGGGTGCACAGAGGCCCGACAGCACCGCGAGAGCAACAGCGATGGTGGCGCGCGCAAGCCGCGGCAGCAATCGCGGCCAGACGCAGCAGTCAGACGCTGGGAACGTGCGGCACTTCACGATCCCGACCTGAGGGCCGGAAGAGACGGTCTCTCGCCTCGCCGCCATCGTCAGGAGATCGCGCCCGCCAGCCCACCGTAGAAGGCCCCGGCAAGGCCGCCCGCAACTGCGCCGATGACCGGGCTGCCCATGAGGCCGAACGCGGAGGTTCCCCAGGTGACACCCGCCCCGATCATGCCCCCGAGAACGAAGTTCGTGGGGCGCTCGACCTTTGACTCGAGCAGCTTGCCGAGAAGGGGCGCATTGACCGCGCCGCCTGCAACGATAAGGCCCATGTGGATCATGGTCCCCGTGCTCAGCCCGGCCGCGGCGTACGCGAGGGCCGTTCCGGATCCCACCGCCGCGCCGTAGGCGGCACCGGCGGCGGCGCCGATCAGTATGCGGGCGGCGCGGCTCCGAGATGACGAAGACGCGCTGGCCCCTGACGGTGCTGCAGCAGGGCTGTGAGCGGTGAAAACATCAGACGGGCCCTGCTGGCGTGGCGCGCCCACCGATGCCGCGGCGGCGGGGGTAGAACGGAGGCGCAGGGGCTGCGCAACAGGAACAGTCGCAATCATGACAGGTCTCTCTCTCTTCGTCGCCCGCGCATGCGCGAACGTGCTACGGCCGATGGGGCCAGCGAGAGTATGCCAGCGCCGCAGCACTGGAACAAGCCTCAGAATGTTTCCGGTTCTCCGGGTTCCGGCCACCGACCGTCAATCGCGCTGCTGACCCAGCGCCTCACGCGCGGCCTTCTGCGCCGCGTGAAGCGACGAAGCGCCATCACGAACCCGCTGCAGGCCGCCGTGCAGCATCGACGGCTCCGAGGAAGACACATACGCGCGCAGCAGCTCGACACCCTGGCTGATGACGCGGATGGCCTCGGCCGCGGGCGCCACCTGCGTCTCGGTGTGAGGTCGCCGCACGAGGCGAGCCTCTCCCGCTCGCAGGCGTGCTTCGAACGCGTCGAGCTCGGCGGCGAACATCGACAAGCCGATCTCGCCCAGCTCCAGGGCCTCCGCGGCTTTCACGAGACGCTCGATGTGCTCGTGCGATCCGCTGCCTGGCTCAAACCAGACATCTCCATCCTCCGCCACGGAGAAGGTGCTGCTCGGCCCACTGCTGTCGGTCCACCGGGGCAGTAGCCGACCGCACGCAAGGCAGTTCGAACGCCTCAGATCATTGGCACAGCCACACCACGGACAGTCGCGCTTCGAATCGCGCTCCGCCACCAGCTCGAACCCCTTCTGCGCCTCATCGAGCGCCGCAAGTGCGGCCTCGAGCTTCTCACAGGCCGCAGCAAACGCGTCGGCATCGCCCACTTCGATGTAGCGGGTCAGATCTGCCAGCGCATCTTCATGAAGGGTCATGGCCTCCCGCGCGCGGTTGGCCTCCTCTTCGAAGAGCGCCGTTCCACCCGCGCGAAGCGGACGGGCGAGACCGATGCGCAGCGTGGCGAAGGCCTGCTCCAGCGCCCCCGTGACCTCTGCGATGAGTGCCATGGGCACCTGCCCGCCCACGATCGCATCTCTCGCATTGATGAGCGCATTGGCCAGCGACAGACGCGTGGGTCCGGGACGAGCGGCCGCCTCTCTCAGCACGGCCGCGCCATCATGAAGTCGTCTGGCGGTCTCGGCGATGCGCGCCGCGCCGCTGCGCAGAAGCGCCTCATCGCGCGTGGCAAGAAAACCCTCGAAGTCAGCGAGCGCGTCGAGATAGTCGGGGGCGCCCGCACGCAATCTCTCCACGAGGGGAGGTGCACCCCTCGGTGCATCGCTGCATGCGGTGACCAGGGCTCTGACCTGCTCCACAAAGGGGGCCAGGGACGCCGGGTTCGGGGCAGGCGAGGCGGCGGCGCGAAGCAGGGCGTTCAAGATGGGGTGATCGGTGGGGCCGCGCGCGGTCAGAACCGCCATCTCGTAATGCTCGAGGGCATCGAGAACCCCATCACCGGCTCGGACCAGCTGTCGGCACGCCTGCTCGAGCCCCTCGGCTCCTCCCTCGCTGAGCCATCGGCGCACAAGACCAAGCCCGTGACCGTACTGGCGAAAGGCCTCTCGGACGGCATCGGCGGCGGGCCCCACCGACGCATTGAACGCGGCAGATTCGGCCGCGAGATTGCGATTGAAGGCCACGGCGTTCCGCTCGAGCCCCTCCTCTCGCTCTCGGACCATCTCCTCTACCGTGGCCGTGCTGCAGCGCCCAGCCGCGGCGTCGACGCACACCTCGATGAGACGGGTGGTGGACTCCGAACGGGTACCTTCCGACGACATGAGAACCTCCTGAAACGCGAAGAGGGATTCGCTCTCTTCGAGCGCATCCCCCCTGAGCCGAGACAGGTCGCGCACCGTCGTCGGGGACGGTCAGTCGGCGTCTTCGAAGCTGCGCGGCTCAGCCGAAGAAGGCCATCTGCATCGCGGCGCTGGTCGGGTCCATCATCGGCATCCCACCGAACATCGAGCCACCGAACATCGAGCCGCCGAAGAGATCGCGGCTTGCGCCGATCTGCTCGGCCTGCTGCGCCTGGAGCTGGGCCTGCATCTGGAGCACCGCCTGCATCTCCATCTGCATCATCTGGCTCAGCATCGCCATCATCTGCATCATCATCGGGTCGCAGCCATAGCCGTTGCCATAGCCGTTGCCATAGCCGTTGCCGTTGCCGTTGCCGTAGCCGTTGCCATAGCCGTTGCCATAGCC
>RGZZ01000333.1 GCA_010028905.1 Pseudomonadota bacterium
CGACATGTGCTACGACCGCACCTCGGTGGGGCGTCGCCCTATGTGCGCCACGGTGTGTCCGTCGGAGGCGCTGTACTATGGGCCTATCGATGCGTGGAAGGCCCGTCGGGGGGGGGAGCCGGTTCGCGACTGGCGCTTCGGCAGCCAGAGCGTGAAGACGAAGGTGGCGATGGTGATGCCGAGCGCCACGCAGCGCATCGAGATCACCGGCGTGATTCTGCGCGAGGAGGCATCTGCGCGTGACTGAGCAGCAGTGGCAGAAGGATTTTCCCACAGACTGGAAGGCCGACAGCTACACCACCCGGCGGGAGTTCACCAAGTTCTTGATCTTGACGAGCGGTGCCACGTTCCTGGGCAACGGGGCCTTCGTCTACCTGTCGCGCCGACAGAGGCAGCAGGCGGCCACCGTGAAGCGCATCGCGGCTGTCGATGACGTTCCGGTCGGGCAGGCGAAGACCTTCCGCTACCCCACCGAAAACGATCCCGCATTGCTCATCCGCCTCGACGCGTCGATCTTCGTGGCCTACACCCAGCGCTGCACCCATCTCTCGTGTCCGGTTCTGTACGCCGCTGAACGGCGGCGGCTCGAGTGCCCGTGTCACGACGGTGCGTTCGACGCCCTCACCGGCCGGGTGCTCAAGGGACCGCCCCCTCGCGGACTCCCTCGCATCTCCCTGCGGGTCGAGAACGGCGAGATCTTCGCCGAGGGGATGGAGGCCACATGAGCCAGATCGATACCACGAACCGGCGTCGCGATCACCGCGGGCAGTCAATGCAGGCCGTTCTCCTCGTCGTTCTCGTGGTCTTTCTCGTCCAGCTCTGGCTGATCACCATCGCGCTCGAATCCTACCTGGCGGCGCGCACCGGCTATGCCGTGCCGACGTTCGTGGCGTCTGGCGCATGTTTCGCGGTCAACCTGTGGCTCTTGAAGGAGCTTCTTGACGTCGATCGCGGGGAGGAGTCGACATGATCGAACAAGACGCGCGGAAGGCGCTGGCGCTCTCGACGCTGGCCTTCGCCATATCGTTTGCGGTCTGGGGAATGATCTCGCCCCTGGCCAAGATGTTCCAGGGCCAGCTGCACCTCAGCGAGACGCAGACCTGGCTGCTCATCGCCGTGCCGGTGCTGCTGGGCGCGCTCGGCCGGCTGCCTGCCGGGATGGCCGCCGATCGCTTCGGCGGCCGCCTCGTGTTCACCATCGTGCTCATGGGGGCCGCCGCGGCCGCGCTGGCCCTGAGCTTTGCCAGGACCTATGAAGCCATGGTGGTGTGCGCCCTCTTCGTGGGCGTCGCCGGCGCATCGTTCTCGGTGGGGGTGGCCTTCACATCGCGGTGGTTCCCGCCCGAGAAGCAGGGCTTCGCTCTGGGCGTATACGGTGCCGGCAACATCGGGCAGAGCATCGCGCTGTTCACGGTGCCGATGCTCGCCTCGCGCTTCGGCTGGGAGAGCACCTATCGCATCTTCGCGGCTGTCACGTTCGTGTACGCCCTTGCGTTCCTCGCCCTGGCCAAGGACGCACCCGCGCGCACCCCACCGAAGCGCCTCTCCGAGATGCTGTCGGTGCTCGGGCGAAATCCCCTGGCCTGGGTGCTCTCCCTGTTCTACTTCGTCACCTTCGGCGGCTTCGTGGCGCTCTCCATCGGACTTCCCAAGCTGCTGGCCGAGATCTTCGCGCTGACGCCGGCTGACGCCGGGATGCGCGTGGCGGGCTTCGTGGTGGTGGCCACCGTGATGCGCCCCATCGGAGGGGCGCTCAGCGACCGCTTCGGGGGCGCGCGCGTGCTGGCCGTGGTGTTCGCGGCGGCCGGGCTGCTGGCGCTCGGCATCACGGTCGAGCACATCGTGCCCTTCACCGTCGGCGCCCTCGGGGTGGCTGCGTTCATCGGCCTGGGCAACGGGGCGGTCTTCAAGCTCGTTCCGCAGCACTTCCCGAAGGACACCGGGACGGTCACCGGTCTCGTGGGCGCCATGGGTGGACTCGGCGGATTCTTCCCGCCCCTCACGTTGGGGCTCATCAAGACCCACACCGGCAGCTATGCCCTCGGCTTCGTGCTCCTGTCGGTCTTCTGTTTCACGTGTCTCATCGTGAACTGGCTCGTGTTCCTGCGACACGAGCACGAGACGCTTGCGGTGTCGCCGAAGTGAGCGCGCTGTGGTCTCGTCTCGATCACGCGGCGCTGCGGCGCGGATTCAGCGCCATGCTGGCGCTGCTGCTCGCGATCTACCTCGGATCGGGGCGTCTGGCACGCTTCGACGTGGCGCTCATCGCCTACACGAGCGCCACGGTGCTGGCCTGCTTCGGCCTCGTCTACCGCTATTCGGTCTGGCTCGAGAAGCCGTCGACGCGCATCTACTGGCGACGCGGATGGACCCTGTTCGCGCGCCCTGAACGTCTGCTTGGCAATGTGGTGCGTCTGGTCGTGCTGCTCTGGCGCAACGTCGTCGCCCAGTTCTTCATCGAGCGCCGCAGCTTCTCGCGGTGGGCGGCCCACTTCCTCATGTCGTGGGGGTGCATCGTGGCGTGCGCCGTGACGTTTCCGCTGGTGTTCGGGTGGGTTCACTTCGAGCCGGACCTCGTCAGTCCGGTGACGTATCACGCGCACGTGTTCGGGTTCGATGTCGGCAGGTTCGACGCCACGTCACCGCTCGGCTGGATCACCTTTCACGTGCTCGACTTCTGCGCTGTCGCCATCCTCATCGGATTCGCCATCGCCATGCGTCGCCGCGCGCACGATCCGGGCGCGGCGGCGGTGCAGCAGTTCGCGAACGACTACATGCCGCTGATCCTGCTGTTCTCGGTATGCGTGACGGGCCTCATGCTCACCGCGAGCAGCATGTTCATGGAGGGGCATTCGTACAGCTTCATCGCGCTGCTGCACGCGTTCTCGGTCATCCTCACCCTGCTCTACCTGCCCTTCGGGAAGTTCTTCCACATCTTCCAGCGCCCGGCCCAGCTGGGGCTCGACTTCTACAAGCGCGAGGGCGCGGCGGGTCCGCAGGCCCGATGCGCTTCGTGCGGCGAGGCGTACACCTCGCAGATGCACGTCGACGATCTCAAGCAGGTGCTCGATGCACTTGGGTTCGATCAGCGCCTGTCTGACGGGCGCCATCATCTCGATGTCTGCCCGGGCTGCAAGCGTCGGGCGCTTGCGTCGCATCAGCGCGCGGCCATCGGTGGCCCTGGATTTCTGTAACCTTCGGAGGCACAGCCATGTCGGTTCCCCCGCAAACGGTCGAGCAGCTCATCGCGCAGTTCGGCCCACACCCGCAGCATACCCCTCCCGGTGGCTGGCCCTACGCGGGCGAGCCGGACCGGCTCGTGACCACGCACTGCTGCTTCTGCGGCCAGCAGTGCGGCATTCACCTGAAGGTGAAGAACAACCAGGTCGTCGGCTTCGAGCCCCGTGAAGACTTCCCGTTCAATCGGGGAAAGCTCTGCCCGAAGGGCGTCAAGCGCTACATGCAGAACGGGCACCCGGATCGGCTCCTGCACCCGCTGCGACGCACTGACGCGGGGTTTGCGCAGGTGAGCTGGGACGAGGCGCTCTCGCGCACCGTCGATGAGATCCGCCGAATCCAGAAGACCTACGGGCGCGACGCCTTCGCCATGCTGAGCGGCGTATCGCTGACCAACGAGAAGTCATATCTCGTGGGCAAGTTCGCTCGGGTGGCGCTGCAGACCGCCAACCTCGACTATAACGGGCGTCTGTGCATGGTGAGCGCGGGCGCGGGCAACAAGAAGGCGTTCGGACTCGACCGCGCCGCCAACTCGTGGGCCGACATCCCGCTGGCCGACGTGATCATCGTGACCGGGGCGAACGTCGCGGAGTGCGCCCCCATCACCACCGACTACATCTGGCGCGCCCGCGACCGCGGGGCGAAGCTCATCATGGTCGACCCGCGCGTGACCCCCCTGGCGCGCACCGCCGATCTGCACCTGCCCGTGCGTCCGGGCGGCGACACCGCGCTCATGAACGGCATCCTGCACGTGGTCATCGCCCGCGGATGGGTCGATCGGGCCTTCATCGATCAGCACACCTCCGGCTTTGCCGATGTGGAGGCCGCGGTGGCCGAGTACACCCCCGAGCACGCGGGGCGTCTGAGCGGCGTCGATCCTGCGCTCATCGTGCGCGCCGCCGAGCTCTGGGGGCCGGCGAAGACGAGCTTCCTGCTGCACGCGCGCGGCATCGAGCACCACGCCCAGGGCGTCGACAACGTGCTCTCGTGCATCAACCTGGTGCTCGCGACCGGTCGCATCGGTCGCCCAGGGTGCGGGTACGCGACCATCACCGGACAGGGGAACGGACAGGGCGGCCGCGAGCACGGGCACAAGTGCGATCAGCTGCCCGGCAACCGCGACATCGAGAACATGGAGCATCGTCGCTACATCGCAGAGGTGTGGAAGATCGCCGAGGAAGCGCTGCCTCGCAAGGGCCTGAGCGCGCAGGAGATCGTGAACGCCATGCATGCGGGTGAGATCAAGGGGCTGCTGTCGCTCTGCTTCAATCCCGTGGTGTCGCTGCCGGACAGCACCTTCACCAAGGAGGCGTTCAATCGCCTCGAGCACTACACGATCATCGACTTCTTCCTGAGCGAGACCGCGCGTCACGCCGACATCGTTCTCCCGGGATCGCTGCACGAGGAGGACGAGGGAACCTCGACCAGCGCCGAGGGGCGCGTCATCCGCATCCGCAAGGCCGTCGACCCGCCGGGAGAGGCGCGCGTCGACTGGGAGATACTGCTCGACCTGGCGCGTCGGCTGGGCCGGGGAGAGCACTTCGCCTACACGCGCGTCGAGGAGATCTTCAACGAGCTGCGCGTTGCGTCACACGGTGGCACGGCCGACTACCACGGTATCACCTACGAGAAGATCGAGAAGAACGACGGGGTGTTCTGGCCCTGTCCGACGCTCGATCATCCGGGCACGCCGCGCCTCTTCGAGGATCTGCGGTTCCCCACGCCTGACGGGAAGGCGCACTTCAATGCAGTGCGCTGGAAGCCCCCCGCCGAAGAGGTCGATGACGACTTCCCCATCGTGCTCACGACCGGACGCGTGGTGAGCCAGTATCTCAGCGGAACCCAGACGCGCCGCATCGGAGGGCTGCTCGATCAGTACCCGGAGCCCCTGGTCGAGATCCACCCCACGCTGGCGGAGCGGCTCGGCGTGCGCAACCGCGACTGGGTCGAGGTGGAGAGCCGACGCGGCAGGGTCATCCTGCGGGCGGCCGTGGTGGCCACCATTCGTGCAGACACGGTCTTCATACCCTACCACTGGGCCGATGAGCGGTCGGCCAACCTGCTCACCCTGCGCGCCCTCGATCCGGTGTCGAAGATTCCCGAGTTCAAGACCTGTGCGGTACAGGTTCGCAAGACCACAGCGCCGGCGTGAGCGCCCCCATCGACTCGAGGGCGAGGGCGGCGGCCCCGATGATGCCCGCCTGCTCGCCCAGGGCGGCCTCGACGATGGGGGTCACGGCGGGGGCGATCATGCGTGCGCGCTTCAATGCCTCGTCGCGCAAGGGGGCGAGCAGCAGCTCACCGGCCTGGCCCACGCCACCGCCGATGAGCACCCGCTCCGGGTCGACTGACGTGAGCACGGCCGCCACTGCCACGCCGAGGGCGCGACCGGCGCGGTCGTAGATCTCCCGCGCGTCGGCGTCGCCTGCCGTCGCGGCCTTCGCGACCCACGCGGGGGTGAGGG
>RGZZ01000334.1 GCA_010028905.1 Pseudomonadota bacterium
GGATGCGGGGGGGGGTGAATCTGCCCACGCGCTCGAGGAGAGCGTCAGCACAGCCATCATGCCGGCGAAGACCGCTGTGCGCGCGACACGCGCCAGGAATCGTGACCACATCGGCCTCGCGTTCATCTCTCTATGCCACCGCCACCACGTTGAACGCGATGGAGACCCTGGTCGCATCGGCATTCGTCGGGGTGGTGCGATGATTGACGTAACCGGGGAAGAGCACGAGTCGGCCCGGTCGCGGCTGGATGGCCCGCGGTCCTCCCGCGACCGCGGTCTCGGTGGGAATCAGCAGGCACCCGTCTGTGCAGCCTTCGACGAGCACCTGGGCGGGGGCGTCGACGTAGTAGACCCCAGCCAGCATCGACTCGAGATGGAAGTGATCGTCTTGCGTGTCGCTCTCCCCCAGCAGCAGCGCCCAGGCGCGCACGGCCATGACCTCGCCCCGCTGGGCGTCGAGCAGCGCTCGAACCGGTGAGGCGGCTTGATCGACGTAGTCTTGAACCGCCTCGCGGATCTGGCACATGAGCGCGCCCATGGCAGGGCTGCTGTCGACGTGGAGATCCTCCACCTGCTCCCCCCCGGTGAGGCGTAGGCGCGGCACGTCTCGCAGACGGATCTTGTGCGGAGACCGAACATCAGCGACCAGCGCCGCGTTGAACGCCTCGAGAGAGGGCCAGTCCGAGGGAGGCGTCAGGTCGCGCACCCGCACGACGTCCTCGAAGGCCACCCAGCTCGCTGCCTCCTCGACGCGTCCCAGATGGGTCAGGCCTTGAATCAGCGCCCGAACGACGGTGTTGCTCAGCACGCCCGCACCGCGCAGCCCTTCTGCGACGTCGACGAGCCCCTGCCAGTCGCGCTGCTGGCTGAGGGCCTTCGTCAGCAGCGAGAGGGTCAGCGCGCTCCTGGGCGCCTGCTGCAGGGAACCGCGCAGATCTGCAACCGCGCGCTCGAGCTCTCCCCGCTTGAGGTGTGCAGCTCCGCGACACGCGAGCAGGTCCGGATGGCTGTCGAGTCGGGGGAAGCGGGACCCGATCAAGGTCAGGGCCTCGTCGGCGCGGCCTACCGCGCACAGCGCCCGAAGATACGGCGCGAGCTGCCTGGGTTGGGCAGGCTCGCACGCAACGCCCTTGTCGAAGGCCTCGAGGCCCGCCTCGAAAGCCTCCGCGCGGAAGTGGGCCTCCGCCAGCGCATAGTGGTAGCGCGCCTGGTGCGGACGAAGCGCCACCGCCTGGCGCAACAGGTCGAGCTCGGCAAGCGCGCCCGCCTCACGACGACCGGTGTCATCGCTCCAGGAAAGCCTCACGCGAGAGCACCCGGTCTGAACTGGCTGAGCCCGCTTGTGCACCACGAGACCTGCATAGGAGGGGGTACGATGGTCTCGCACTGAGGTCCTTCGCCATCAGCAGACGAACTCAGCCGCCCCATACGAAGCACCCACGCAGCTCCGCGAACACGGCCGCCAACGCTCACGCCCAGATCGACCCGCGCCCCTCAGTACCGAGGATGCACGCGGTATTCGATGTCGTAGACGCTGGGGCGTGAGGTGTCGCTGGCAAGCACCTTCAGCTCGACCGACAGGAGGCTGGTGTTGTTGGCAGTATCGCCCCCGTTGTCGTGGTCGGCCGGGCTCACCGAGGTAAGGGTCTCGTCGCCCCCCTCACCCCCCTGGCGCCGAATGAACTGCACGCAGAACCCGCCATACTTGTCGGTCTTCCAGCCGGGCGATCCGTTGAGCCCCGTGACGGTCACATCGGGCTCGAGGGTGTCGCTCATGAGCACCCGCTTCGTCTTCACGTCGGACGGGATGGCGCTGGGCATGGTGTCGCTGGCGCGCGGCACGTTGTCCTTCTGGCTGGCGTCGAGGGGCTTCTCCCAGCGCACCAGCTGACCCGTGCGCGCCCCCTTCTGCAGGGTGTAGAACACGGTCTTGGTCCAGAGCGGCGCACCGTAGGGATTGATGTTGAGCTTCATCTCATCGAGGTCGCCAGGGTCGCGGGCGCTCACGAACGAGCAGCCTGGCGGCTCGTTGGGGGCCGCGTCGTTGGGGAACACGCGCACGCTCACCAGGGCGGTCTCTTGCAGGTCGCGGCGCATCCAGCGGATGGCGGCCTCGGTATCGACGCTCACGAGGTACGATGACACCGAGACCTGGCGGGCGCGCGTGCCCACGGTATAGAGGGTGAAGATGACGAAGGCCGCCAGCAGCGCAAGGAAGCTGTAGACCACGATCTCGATGATGGTGAAGCCGCGTCTCATCGCCATAGCGGCATGCGCACCTTGATCACCTTGTTGTCATTGGGGTCGACCACCCCTGGCTCGGCCACCCCGATGCCCTCACGCCATGAGATGGTGATGGTGGCCTCGTCGGTGTCTCCCGCCACGTCGCCCACGAAGCTGCCGTTGGTGAACGTGATGGCCTTGTGGAAGATCATCTCCTGCGGATTTCCCTCGACCCACACCTTCACGGGCGTTTCGGTGGTGGCCTTCCAGCGCTTGGGCCAGGCCGATCCGTAGGGGTGGGCTTCCATCTCATCCATGAGGCTGTGGGCCATGATGAGGGCCACGCTGCGGTTGCGGCTCTGCACCGCCTGCTGCGACGAATTCGAGAAGACGCTGAAGAACACCACCACCGCGAGAATGAGAATGGCGAACCCCAGCACCAGCTCGAGAATGCTGAACCCCCGCCGCCTCACTTCGCCCACCCCTCTGCCGTGAGCTTCTTGGGCACCTGGGGCGGGCCCACGTCGATGGCCGCGCTGCTGCTGAAATCACTGTCGTACTTGAGCTCGGCGGCCCGGTCGATCCAGTTCTCGGAGGTGGCCTTGGGCAGGTAGAGCGACGCGCGGTTGAAGTACGGGTAGAACATGAGGCTCGCGCAGGTGATGCTGCCGCTGTGCGACAGCAGCGTGCCCACGCAGCGCACCGAGGTGATGGCGATGTTGTTCTCGGCCAGGAAGAGGCCGCAGGCGCTCGCGCCTCCCACCGTGATG
Source organism: Pseudomonadota bacterium (assembly GCA_010028905.1). Taxonomy (NCBI): domain Bacteria; kingdom Pseudomonadati; phylum Pseudomonadota; species Pseudomonadota bacterium. Next base: position 2,994 of record RGZZ01000334.1, read on the forward strand.
CTGTCGCCGTAGACCATCACGCCGTTGTACTCGCGCATGAAGACGTCCGGGTCGTCTACGTTGAGCAGCGACTGCAGCTTGTCGAGGGTGCTCTTGCCCGCATTCTTCACCGAGTCGGTGAGGTTGCCCACGAGATCCTTGCCGGAGGTGGAAACGGCCCCTTCCTTCTGGGCCAGCGAATCGGTGACGCTCGAGAGCAGATCGGTGACGATGCCGGCGAGGCCGCCATAGGGAATGACGGCCAGGGCCACCTTGGCCACGATCTTCTTGATCACCTCGGTGACCACGTAGGTGACCAGGGTCTTCACCACCGAGTCGATGAGGTTCTTCACCACGGTCTCCGGACTGATCGAGTTGGCGGCCGTCGACGGCAGATCGATGATCGAGGTCACCACGCCCTTCACGTCGATCTGCGGAACCATGGGCACAACGCCCTCGCCGAAGATCCACCAGTCGCAGTGGGTGAGGAAGTTCTCGCCCACGCTCATGTTCAGCGACACCGAGTAGACATAGGCGAGCGCGCGAGCGATGGGCACCATCATGTTCTTGCGGGGCAGGGGGATGGGAGTGGGAATGGGCGGCCCCGGCACGCCGAAGAACGGCGTAGGGGGGAAGATGACCTGGAACGTGGAGGCGTACTTGGCAAAGTACGGCTTGCGCGCCCAGAAGGGCCCGAGAACCGCGCAGAAGCTTGTTGTTCACCGAGGCCAGTGAGGGCACGAGCTTGCCGGCCTCGGCAAGCAGATCGTCGAGGGCGCTGCCGGAGAAGACCCCGTTGGTGAGCTTCACGTTGCGGCCGATGATGGCCGTGGTGATGGGGTGGATCTTGCCGGGAATGCCGCCCACCACCACCGACCCCCACTTCAGCGACCCGGGCACGTCGACGTCACCCGTGCAGACCAGTGACGCCCCTTCCTCGAGAAAGACACGGCCGCAGGGCGTCCAGAAGCTGCTCGAGCCCACGTTGCCGGGCGGGGTCTCGAGGGTCAGGCGCGGGCAGTCGGCATACAGGGTCGATCCGCGCTGCAGCCAGAGATCGCCGCGGACGGTGATGGTGCCCGCGCTGCGCAGGCTCAAGGAACGCCCGCGCGGCACCGTGACGGTGCCGTCGAGCACCATGTGCCCCTCGTCGAGCACGAATCCGAAGAGCCTGTCCTTGCCGCCGAAGTGCACGAGCTTCACGTCGTCGTTCGAGACCGAGTCGGCAATCTTCTTTGCGTCGAAGGCGAGAAAGCCGATGAGGCTGCCGAGCAGCTTGCCGGCCACCGAGTAGTTCCATCCGGTGATGCCTTCGGTGCCGTCCGGATCCTGGGCGCGGGTGGGCGGCACGCTCTGCATACCGCTCCCCATGCCGTTCTGGACCATGGTGTTGAGCTGCGCGGTCTTGCTGTCGATCTGGGCCTGGATGTTGTTGAGATCGGCCAGCTTCTTGTTGTAATCAGTCTGTGCTGCCTTCAGGGCATCGAGGTTCGCGTCGGTCTGGTTGGCATTGTAGTCGTTCTGGGCCTTCTTGAGCGCCTCGCCCGCCTTCTTCTCGGCCTCCTGCGCGGGCGGCAGCAGCTTCTGCAGGTCGGCGATCTCCTGGCTCACGGTCTCGGCCATGTTCACGTCGTACGAAGCGTTGTCCGGGGGGAACGGCACGCTGAAGTAGAACTCGTAGACGTACGGTGGATACGGCGAGAAGCCCGGGATCATCGGCATCCAGAAATGGTTGGCGTTGCGCAGACTGAGGAACTGCTCGAGCCCGCTCGAGCCTCCGAAGAACAGGTCGAGAATCGATGACGGCCCCACCGACTCTGAGACCAGCGAAGCGGTCTTGTCGCCGCTCGCCGCGGCCGACACCAGGGCGTCGCGCGCCGCGGTGGCCTGGGTGAAGAAGGCGTCAGCGTACTCGCGCAGCACGGGCTCCTTGGTCTTGTAGGCAACGCCCGGCCCATTCTTGATCTTGGCCGTGCCGTCAACCGTGTACAGCTCTCCGTAGGTCGCGAAGTCGACGTTGACGTCCTTGCGGCCGTACACCTTGGCGGGTACGCCGCTGTAGGCCTCGGTGCTCTTGCGCGGATCGCCGTAGGAGGGGTTCGACCACCCCCGCAGATCGCCGATGGTGACGTTGCCCTTGGGCGCGTAGGCCGCCCACCCCGGCACCATGCTGAGCACGTCGATGTAGGTGCGCTTGCCGAAGACCATGAGCGCGAAGTCAGTGGTGAAGGGCTTCAGGCGCAGAATGGCGTGCAGCGGAGCGCTGCCCAGGGCGCGCAGATCGGGCAGGCCGTTGTCGCGGTCGAAGATGTTCTTGGCGTAGAGATCGGCCAGCACCGCGGCGTCACCCGGCGTATCGTTGGTGACATTGCCCGTGATGACAAGGCCGCTGGGCGGCGTGATGCCCGTGCCCAGCTGCTGGGCCAGCACGTAGCGACGCCCCTCGCGGAAGCGCAGATCGCCTTCGGCCGCCATGGCCGACTGGCGCGTCATGCTCTGGTAGTAGTGCATCGACATGGCGATGACCATGAGCATGAAGATGACCGCCATGGCCCCGGCGAGAACGCTGCCGCGTCTTCTGCTTCTCATCAAAGACCTTTCTTCAAGAAAAGAGGGAGAGACTCCCCCTCCCCTCATTGCGGCTTGAAGAACGAGTACCGCGCATGCGTGGTGTCATCGGGCACCCACACGGCGGCGCA
>RGZZ01000335.1 GCA_010028905.1 Pseudomonadota bacterium
GGGCTTGGTGAGGTAGTCGTTCATGCCCGCGTTGAGACACTTCTCTCGGTCTCCCGTCATGGCGTGGGCGGTCATGGCGATGATGGGGAACTCTTCGAAGCCAGGCCGCGAGCGAATGGCCACCGTGGCCTGGTAGCCGTCCATGACGGGCATCTGCACGTCCATGAGCGCGAGGTCGAAGGTGTCGTGATCGAGCATATCGACGGCCACACGGCCGTTGTCGGCCACGGTGACGCGCGCGCCGGCCGCCTGGAGAACCTCTTGGGCGATCTGCTGGTTGATGGCGTTGTCCTCGACCAGCAGAACGCGGATGCCCTCGAGATCGCGCGCAGCGAAGCCCTGCTCGTCAGTCGTCATATCGTCGTCGCCTCGCTCGATCTCGAGGCCGAGCGCGCCGACGAGTGCGTCGCAGAGCATGGGAGCACTCACGGGTTTTGCCAGGGTACCGTCGAGCGAGAGCTCCTTGAGGCGCGGAAGCAGGGCGTCGCGGTCTCGCCCGGTCACCAGGATGATTCGCGCCTGCAGACGAGGGTTGGCGCGAATCCTTCGGGCGGTCTCCAGCCCGTCGAGCTCGGGCATGCGCCAGTCGAGCAGCACCACGTCGAAGGGCGCGCCTTCGTCAGCGGCGCGGGTCAGCATGTCGAGGGCTTCTTGACCCGAGGCGGCTGCGCTCGACGTGGCCTGGAACACGCGGACGATGTTCGAGAGCGCTTCACGGGCGCTCGGCGTGTCGTCAACGACGAGCATGCGAAGCCCCTCGAAGGTGCGCATGATCTTCGACGCGCGGGTCGCGCGCTCGAAGGTGGCGGCGAACGAGAACACGCTGCCCTCGCCGGGTGCGCTCTCCACAGCGATATCGCCGCTCATGAGCTCGACCAGGCGCTTCGAGATGGCCAGCCCGAGGCCTGTGCCGCCGTAGCGGCGCGTGCTCGAGGTGTCGGCCTGAGAGAAGGCCTGGAAGAGGCTCTCCTGTTGCAGGGGGGTAAGGCCGATTCCGCTGTCGCGAACGCTGAAGTAGAGGGTCACGTGGCTGTCGTCGCTGTCGAGCAGCTCGACGCGCACCAGCACCTCGCCCTGTTCGGTGAACTTGATGGCATTGTTCACCAGGTTGATCAAGACCTGCCCCAGCCTGAGCGGGTCGCCGCGCAGCGTTGTCGGAATGGCCGCGTCGGTGTCGAAGATGAACTCGAGCCCCTTCTCGGCCGCCCAGGCGCCCAGCAGCGCGCGGATGTTGTCGAGCACATCCTCGAGCTCGAAGTCGATGCGCTCGAGCTGCATCTTCCCGGCTTCGACCTTCGAGAAGTCGAGGATGTCGTTGATGATCGAGAGCAGCTGCTCGCCAGAGCGCTGGATCTTGCCCAGGTAGTCGCGCTGGCGGGTGTCAAGGTCGGTGCGCAGCGCGAGGTGGGTGATGCCGATGATGCCGTTCATGGGCGTGCGGATCTCGTGGCTCATGTTGGCGAGGAACTCGCTCTTGGTCTGGGTGGCGGCCTCGGCCGCCTCCTTGGCTGCGATGAGGTCGCGCTCGAGCTGCTTGAACTCGGTGACGTCCTGGTTGACGCCGTACAGGTCGGTGGGCTTGCCTTCGGCGTTGGTCGCCACCTTGCCCAGCGCGTGGATCATGACGGTGCGCCCGTCGAGCGGACGCTTGTAGGCGTAGGTGACGTCGTACGAGGCCGAGCGCCCCTCGAGGGCCGCGGTGAAGCTCTCGATGATGATGCGTGCGGCCTCCTCGTCGGCCGCCTTCACGTTGGCGAACCACTCCTCCATGATGCGGTAGCGGAACCCCTGGCGAGGGGGGTCGCCCAGGATGGCGGCGCATCGCGGCGATGAGGTGTACCAGCCGGATCCGTCGAGGGGCACGTGCCAGTGGCCTGATCGGGTGAGATCGAGGGCGGTGTCGCTGAGGAAGTTCGCCTGCCTCAGCTCGGCGGCGTTCTCGGCCAGCTTGCGCTCTGCCTCCTTGCGGTCGGTGATGTCGCGGAAGGCCACCACGGCCCCCACCACGCGCCCGGTCACGCCGAGCAGAGGCGTGGCCGAGTACTCGACCGGGAAGCTCGTGCCGTCCTTGCGCCAGAAGACCTCGTTGTCTCGACGGCTGCTCACGCCGCGCGTGCTCGCCTGGTGCATGGGAGATGACGCCAGGTCATAGGGGCGACCGTCGGCGTGGCTGTGGTGGATGAGCGCGTGTGTCTTACGATTGATGACCTCGTCGTGGGTGTAGCCCAGCAGCGTCAGCGCGGCGTCATTGACGAACACCGCGCGCAGCTCGGCGTCGGTGCCGTAGATGCCTTCGCTCACCGATTGCAGCAGCAGGCGGCTCCGCTGCTCGGCCGCCACCAGTTGGGCGTTGCGCTGGCCCAGGCCGGAGGCGATGCCACAGACGGCGTCACCGGCCTTCCTCACGCGCTCGAGCATGCCGTCGAGCTGACCCGCGAGCTGCCCCACGGCCCCCTCGGCGGGCAGCTGGAGGGCTTTCGTCTCGAGGGTGAGCGACTTCACGATGTCGCCACCCGCCACGCGGCCCGCGGCCTCGGAGAGGCGGTCGACATCGCCGAGAACCCGACCGGACTGCTCGATCAAGGCGGACACCGGGACCACCACCTGCTGCTTGAGGGTCTCGAATGCCGAACGCGTGGCGATGATGGCGACGACCAGACCGAACATCAAGACTCCGATGAGAACCGCTGCCGGACCTTCGCGGAGCGTGGGATCGACCGCCGGGAGGGCCACGCAGCCCATCTCGAGCGTGAGCAGGATGATCACGATGCGACGGTACGAATTCGTGAGCAGCCGTTGTTCGTCCATGACGTGTGTTGATTCAAGGCCGACAGGCCATCTCCTGGAGCCTCGGCCGGTCTCGCGCTACGGTCTGGAGGCGAAACGACCTTCGAGACCGAAGACCCGCTTGATGCAGCCCGGCATCGCACCAGCGCACGAGTGACGAGCGGAGGAATGAGGCCTCGCGCGGGCCTGAGCAAGCCATGACGCTTCCCGTACCCGATCTCGCAACGACCCCCGTGTCTTCTCCCGAGAAGATCCTCCTGGTCGACGACACCCCCATCAACATCCAGATGCTCCATCAGGTGCTGAAGGGACAGGGGTACCACCTGCTCATGGCGCGCAACGCCGAAGACGCGCTGCGAATCGCGCGCGACGAGCGTCCAGATCTGGTTCTGCTCGACATCGTCATGCCGGATGTCGACGGCTTCGAGACGTGCCGTCGCCTGAAAGAAGACGTGTCGACCCGCGACGCCGCGGTCATCTTCATGTCGTCGCTCAGCGAGACCGACAGCAAGGTGAAGGGCCTCGAGGTGGGGGCGGTCGACTACATCACCAAGCCCTTCGAGCCGGCCGAGGTCATCGCACGGGTGAACACCCACATGACCATCCAGCGGCTGCAGCGCGATCTCACGCGCAAGAACGAGTTCATCAGAAACGTGTTCGGCCGCTACGTCTCTGCGCAGGTCGCCCAGCAGGTTCTCGACTCTCCGGAAGGCCTCGACTTCGGGGGCGAGGAGCGCGAGGTCACCATCCTGATGTCCGACCTGCGGGGGTTCACCAGCATCGTGAACCGTCGCACCCCCAAGGAGGTGCTCTCGCTGCTGAACCTGTACCTCGAGGCCATGGTCGAGGTCATTGAGCGGTTCCAGGGCACCATCATCGAGATTCTCGGAGACTCGTTCCTGGTGATGTTCGGCGCCCCCCTGTCTCTGCCCGATCACGCCGACCGCGCGGTGGCCAGCGCCATCGCCATGCAAGGGGCGATGGTCGAGGTGAACCGAGTGGCCGGCGACCAGAGCCTGCCGCTGCTCGAGATGGGCATCGGCGTGCACACCGGGCCGTGCGTGGTGGGCAACATCGGCTCAGAGCGCCGCAGCAAGTACGCCGCCGTGGGCACCACGGTGAACCTCGCGGGGCGCATCGAGTCGGTCACCATGGGTGGTCAGGTGCTCGTCTCCGAGACCACGCTGGCGGCGGTGAAGGTCCCCCTCGAACTGGAAGGTGAGTTCTCCATCGAGCCCAAGGGCGTCATGCGCAGCCTCCACCTGAGTGCGGTGCGTTCCATCGGAGGACCGTTCGCCCTGTCTCTTCCCGAGACCGATCGCACCCTGCACCTCGTGGTGCCGGCGCTGCCGCTCTCGTTCACCGTGGTGCATGAGAAAGCGGTGGCGCAGACCGTTCACGACGGTCTGCTGCTCGAGCTGTCGGAGCGCGAGGCGCGCTTCGTGTCGAGCTTCGTCCCCCATCCGCTCGACAACCTCAAGATCCGGCTGGCCGACGACACCGGCGAGCAGGTCTGCGAGACCTATGCCAAGGTGCAGGCCAACAGCAACGGGGCAGGCAACACCACCCTCATCCGCTTCACGTCGCTCTCCGCTGATGTGCGCAACTGGATTGCCAGCCAGCTTCCGAGACGGCGTTGACAGCGGCACACGGTGGGGAGGCCGCGCTGTCTGGACGGGCTTCGCCACGGTTCCGAGCCCTGATGGCCCTGCTCATCGCCGCCAACCTGCTTCTCGCCCTCTGGTGGCATCAACGCGCGGGTGCCCCCCGGCGCCCCACCCGCCTGTTGCTCGTCACCATCGACTGCCTTCGCGATGACTACATGCGCGACGCGAGCAAGGCGACCTACGTGAGCAACGCGCTCGCGCTCTCGCGCCAGGGCGTGAGCTTCGAGCGGGCCTACGCGCAGTGCGATCGCACCAGCTTTGCCACCGCGTGCCTGCTCCACAGTCGATTCATGAGCGACGGAGGGTCGTGGCCCTCGCTGCCGGAGCAGCTGCAGCGCCGCGGCTACGCCACGGCCGCGTTTCTGTCGAGCTATGTGATGCTGGCCTCCGGACGCTTCTCGCTCTCCACGGGCTTCGACACCTTTGACTGCCCCCGTGCAGACGCGGGGGCCGAGTGGCGGCCGGCGGAGGCCACCACCGATGTCGCGCTGCAGTGGATGGCCTCGCACAAACGCGACCCCCACTGGTTCCTGTGGGTCATGCTCTGGGACATCCATCAGGCCACCAGCCTCATCACCGCGGGCGCGGCCGCGCCGTCGTCGTACCCCTCCACCTATGACGCGGGAGCGGCGGCCAGCGATCGCGCCCTGGGGCGCCTGATGAAGGGGCTCGCCGAGACCGGGCAGGACGACGACACGCTGGTGGTGCTCACCGCGAATCACGGCTTCTCTGAAAATGCCCAGGACGACGCGCTCACCGAGGGGCTGCTGCACGTGCCGCTGGTCATGCGAGCGCCGCGCTGGCTCGGCGAGCCGCGACGCGTCTCCACCCCGGCGATGCACGTCGACGTGGCGCCGACCGCCCTCTCGACCCTCGACGTGCCGGGCGAGGGAGGGTCGGGGCAGGTGCTGATGTCGGCGCTTGACCCGGAACGCCCCGTGTTTGCGGAAACGCCCGAGCAGGCCGGCCGATGCGTGATACGAAACGGCTGGCAGCTCGTGGAGTACGTTCGCGATTTCACCGTGCATCGGCGCATCAACGGAGTCGATCAGTTCGTGGTGCGAAAGCGGAGCCAGACGCGCGAGCTGTTCGAGCTGAGCAAGGACTCGAACGGGAAGCACGACGTGATCGCCGCACATCGAGACGTGGCGGATGCGCTGCAGCAGGCGCTGTCCGCGTGGACGGCACGCC
>RGZZ01000336.1 GCA_010028905.1 Pseudomonadota bacterium
ACTCCCGATGGCGCCCACGCCGAAACCAACACGTCAACGACCCGCTGGCCCGGCGATCTAGGGCGTCAGAGCCTCGCCTTCGTGCAGGCCCTGCTCAATGCCACACAGGCCAGCGCAGCCTTCACCTCAGACGATGTCCTCACCCCGAAAGAGGTGGGCGAGCTGGTGCGCGTGCGCGAGAAGGAAGTGCTGGCCGCCATCGAGCGGGGAGAGCTCAGAGCCACGCGCATCGGCGCGAAGCTTCGCATCACCCGTCAGAGCGTGGCCGCCTGGCTCAATTCCTAGAGGCCATCGTCACAGATGTGACGGCATCTCATCCAGCGCGAGAACGTCTTCGTACGTCTCGCGCCGGATGAGCAGGCGGGCCTCCCCTCCCGAGACCAGTACGACGGGGAGACGCGGAAGTCGGTTGTAGTTGCTCGCCATGGCGTAGTGATACGCCCCGGTCGAGAACACCGCGAGCAGGTCGCCGCGGCGCACCGGCGGCAGGGCGAGGTCCCACGCGATCATGTCGCCGGTCTCGCAGCACTTCCCGGCAATCGACACCTTCTGTGTAGGGCGCTCCGCCGCGCGGTTGGCCAGAATACCGTGATAGCGCGCCTGATAGAGCGCCACCCGCATGTTGTCGGTCATGCCGCCGTCGACCGAGGCGTAGATGCGCACACCCGGGATGTCCTTGACGGTGTCGATGGCGTAGACGGTGATGCCGGCCTCTCCCACGATGGAACGCCCGGGCTCCACCATCACCACGGGCAGCGGTCCTCCGAGACGAGGCCAGTGCTCGTGGAGCGCACACGCAAGAAGGCTGGCATACGCATCGACCGTGGGGGGCTGATCATGGGGCAGATACGCAATGCCCAGACCGCCTCCGAGATTGAGCTCCTCAGGCACCCAGCCGACAGAATCCTTCACCAGAACAAGGAAATCGACAAGCGCAGCGACCTCGGCCCCATACGATGCGATCTCGTGTATCTGCGAACCGATGTGGCAGTGTATGCCGCGCAGGCACAGCGAAGGCGCCGCCTGCACGCGCCGGACGGCGTCGAGCGCGAGGCCGTTGCCCACCGAGAAGCCGAACTTCGAATCGATCTGTCCCGTCTGGATGTAGGAATGGGTGCTCGGCTTGATCCCTGGGGTGACCCTGATCTGCACGTCCACGCGCACACCGGCTTCGGTGGCCAGTGCATCGAGGCGCTCGATCTCGTCGGTGCTGTCGATGACGAAGCGGGCGATGCGATGCGCGATGCCTGCGCGCAGCTCAGCCTCAGACTTGTTGTTGCCGTGGAACCATACGCGGTTCATCGGGAAACCTGCGGCGACGGCGGTGGCCAGCTCACCGCCGCTCACCACGTCGAGTGAGAGCCCCTCCGCGTCGATGATGCGGCACATGCCCTTGCAGAGGAAGGCCTTGCCCGCATAGAGCACGCGGACCGAAGGCAGGCGGCTCTCGAGAGCCTGTCGGTACTCCTGGCAACGTTGTCGCACGGCCTGCTCGTCGAGCAGCATGAGCGGCGTGCCGAACTGCTCGGCCAGGGAGACCACGTCACATCCCCCAAAGGTGAGGTGGCCGTGTGCATCGATGATGGGGGCTCTGACCATTCGGCTCTCCAACAGCGGAGCATTGGTGTCACGGCTCCGCGAACTCCTTCCCCGCCTCGCGCGGCAAATCCCGCCGGCGATGCGCAGTTGCCTCGTGTGCCAGGACCCCCCGGCATGCACCCCGAACGTAGACCCCATGCCCACATTCAAGCTGGTCCCCCTGCTCATGGAGCCGTGCCCGTCGTGCAAGACCGACATCCATGTTCCGTTTGCGGCCGGAAGACAGCAGGTCGCCTGCTCGAGCTGTTCGGCAACCCTGTCGTTCGAGCTGCCGGCCCGCGCAGTGGCCGATCTGCTCGATCGTGTGAAGCAGGTCGAGACCGCGCTCGACGACGCCATCAACCGACGCTGACGCGATTCAGGCGCACCTCGAGACCATGCTTCGGCTCCGCGCAGGTCAGGCCCGACGGCCCGCCGGAAAGGCGAACGGTCGCCCGCACTAGGGAGCGGCCCGCAACGTGCTTGCCAGATGCGCGGCCACGCGATCTTCGGGGACAGCGCTCACCACTGCGCCGAGAAGCGTGCGCGCTTCATCGTACCGCCCCAGCCAGTGGCAGACAACCGCCAGGTTGAATCGCGCCTCGAGCGACGTGGGCTGAGTCTCGAGCGCCCGTCGGAACTCGACCTCCGCCTGCGAGACGAGCTTGAATCCCGCGTACTGGAAGCACGTGAGCCCTGATTCCATGTGCGTGAAGTAGAGGCTTCCCGGGCCATCCTTCGGACGCATCCCGAAGAGACGCCCCAACAGGCCTGGTGGCTTCGATGCCTCGCCCATGACCAGCCCCTTCGGCACCCGCAGCCGCATCCAGGGGGCGTCGTGTGCTTTGCGGCGAGCGGCATCGGTCACCGAATCGTGCGCGGCTGAGACCTCACGCAGCCGAGCCGCGGCCGCCTCCGCGTCATCGGGGTTGCGATCCGGGTGATGCTGGCGGGCCAGCTCACGATAGGCGCTCTTCAGATCCTCCGCCGAGACCGTGGGGAGGACGCCGAGCACGAGATAGGCATTGCGCGGAACGACTTCTCGACTCACGACGGGCTCTCTTCTGAATAGGGTTGAACAGGGGCAGGTTCCCCCCCTGAGACGTTCGCGCTGACCACCTCTCGCCCCTCGGCAGCGCTTCCGAGAGCGCTCTGCGGAGCAAGGAAGCGCTTGTGCACGTACTGGAAGAGAACCTTGCCTGCCGCCGCCATCGGCACCCCCAGAATCATCCCCCAGAACCCCATCAGCTCAGCCCCCGCAAAGGCGGAGAACATCACGAAGAGCGGGGAGACCCCCATCGCCTGGCTCATGACCCGGGGGCCTACCACGCGATCGACCGTCACGACAGCGCCCGCGAGGATCCCCGCAACTGTGAGCGCGTAGACCACGCTGCTCCCCTCCTGGAGGTAGGCCGTGAGCCCTCCCAGTGCGGCAAGCAGCAGGAGCCCGAGAATGGGAATGGGGTAGAGAACGAGGGTCGCGGTGGCAAGGATGAGCGCGTACTGACACGGCATCATCGCCGGAACCCCGAGCCACGAAAGAAGAGCCAGCCCGTTGAGCAGCACATAAACGAGCAGCCCCGCGAACACCGAGAGAATCCCCATGCCCTTGATGAAGCCGCCGAAGACGAGATTGACCTCGACCAGCAGCTGGCGAACCTCGTCGCGATAGCTCTCAGGAACCACGTCGAACAGCTTGCGTCGGGTCTCCGGCAGCGTGAGGAGCATGAGGTTCGAGATGATCAGCGCAACCAGGCCGAAGAGCGTCCAGGTGACGGTGCTCAGGAGGCCGTTGGCCACATATCCCACAAGATTTCCAACGAACTCGGCGAAGCGATTGAGGGCCTGGGTGACGAGCGCCTGCATCTGCTCGCGCACGGCCGCGGGCACGCGAACCTTCTCGAAGCGCCCTTGCCAGTAGGCCGCCGCGCCCTGCAACCGCTCGACCTGATGCGGCAGGTTCTGGGTCACGGTCTCGAACTGCACGGTGACCGCCGGGACGGTGAGCCAGAGCGCGCACCCGAGAAGAATCGGGAGGAAGCTGTACACGAGGAGCACCGATACCGGCCACGACAGCGTTCTGCCGACGAGCACCGCCGAGTTGACGAAGAGCCAGCTGACCACGGGGTAGAGCAGATACGAGATGATCGCGGCCAGGGTGAACGTCGCGATGGTGTAGTGGATCTGCGAGACAACCCACAGCCCCGCCACGGCGATGACGAGCCAGGCGAGTGCCCTCAACCACGCCACGAGATGCGATGCGTTCATCTGTTGCATTCCACGCCGCCTGCGCGCTCTCTGCCGGGGGAAGAGAGCGCGGCAATGTGCTGGAGGTTCGGCCGCCCCCATCTTCAGCGGTCGCGGGATGCCCACGAACCCAGGGGACAGTGGATCGGCCGCACTTCCAGCGCCTGCATGCTGGTCGGCGCGACCTTTTCGGCCGCGCCTCTGGGAGACAGGTTCGGTCCGCTCTCGCGGCTTCTCCTCCCACCCGGTCTTGCGCCCGCACAAGACCGTGGTCCGTTCCGATGCAAACATTGAAAGATTGAACGTTTTTTCATATGATTGACGATCAGGGGCGTCTGCGAACCTGAAGGGTAACCTTCGAAGACATGCCCCGCAGACATGACGCCGCCTGAGCGGCGTGCGCCGCTTCAGCGCGGCGCGGTTCGAGAGAGAGGAGGACGGAACGATGACTGTTGAGGACATCCTCCGGACCCTGCTGTCAAAGCCCGATGCCAACGCCCGTAGGCGCTACCTGGGGTCGCTCGACGAAGACCTGCGCGATCGCGCCGCGAGCCAGCTCTTCTGCCACATCGATCTGCACATCGCGGAAGGCCATCGCACGGCCGCCGACACGGTTCTTCAAGCCGCGGAAGACGTGAGCGCGGTGTTCGAGAGCGAGCTCTTCCCCTACCTGTGCTGCCGGCGCCGCGCAAACCTCTGTCGCAAGTGGGGAGACACCGTTGGCGCCATCGAGGCCTATCGGCGGGCCTGGCGCATCCTCGAAGAATCCGATCTCCACGCCGCGCAGGTCGAGGTCCTCATGGAGCTCGGCATCCTGTACGACATCACCGGCGATCACCGCCATGCGCTCACCCAGTTCCGCAAGGCGGCGGAGATCTGCCGCCGTGAGCGCCTCGAGTTCAACTGGGCCGCCGCACTGTTCAACATGGCCTCGATCTACCTCGAGATGGGAGAGCAGGAGCGCTTCGAGCGAAACGCCCGCAAGGTCGAGCGGCTCGACAAGACCTTTGACTTCCCTTCACATCGCGCCCGACTCGAACTGCTCAGGGCGAACAGCGAAGATCGCAACGGCAACGCAGACAAGAGCGTCGAGCACTATCGACGCGCCCTCGACGCCTATCGTCAGGTGCACGACCGCCTCAAGGCGAGCGAGATCCTGGCCCACCTGGGCGAGGTCGCCCGCCTCTGCGGGCAAGATGACATGACCGGGCCGCTCCTCGGAGAGGCGCTTGCAGAGAGGCGCGCCCTTGACGCGCGGGAAGCAGAAGGTCGCTTCTACTACTACCGTGGCGTGACCGCATGGCAGGCGGGCCTGCCCGAAGAGGCCGCCACCCACTACCAGCGTGCACTCGAGCGATTCAACGGCCTCAGCACCGATGCCGAGCTCGAGACGCGGTACCGCCTCTACCAGTGCCTGCGCGCGCTGGGTCAGACCCAGGAATCACTGCCGGCCTACCTCGAGGGGAAGGCCGCGGCGGAAGACACCGAAGCCGAGCTGTGGCCGCAAGACCCCCACATCGGACGGCCGCATCCCCCGCTCAAGTACGCCTGTGACGCAAACGGGCGTCCAGAGGCCTATCGCACAGCCCGCAGCGATGGCGCCGCCCTGGCCGACTTCCACCGTCGCCGCAAGGCGCGCGGCTATCACGTCGATCGCGCCCACATCGCAAACCTGCTGAATGCCCTTGCGGCCTGGATGAAGCACGAGGGGCGCAAAGACGTGGCTCGCGTGCTCCGACGCGAAGCGAAGGCCGTGGAAGCCTGGCTTCGAAGGGTGTCACCCAGCGCGGGACGCCGCGCCAGCGGCCTGAACAA
>RGZZ01000337.1 GCA_010028905.1 Pseudomonadota bacterium
CAGGCTGGCCAGTACTCGAACGTGACTGACACCTTCCAGAGCCCGCAGTCGCCCGGATGGAACCCGTTCCGCTTCTTCGGCAAGACGCCCGAGCAGGGGGGGCTCACCCCCGAGCAGGTGCAAGACCTCGCCACTCAGGCCACGGGTGAGAAGTACGTCGAGATCTTCCGCGAGGGGCACGATCCGTTTCAGGCCCTTCCGCTCATCCAGCGCGCCGCGCAGACGCCCGGCAGCGATGGGGTGCCGGTCTCGATGCAGTGGGATGGCGGGCGTCACCGCGTCCTCGTCACCGATATCCGTGGAGATCGGGTCTACTTCCGCAACCCGTGGGGCGAGCGCACGTCGGGCAACGTCAACGAGCGTCTCATGGGCAGCGACCATCAGATCCACGATGGTGGGGTCGAGAGCGTGCCCATCCATGACTTCGCCGCGCGCATGAAGAGCGCCATCGTTCCGCAGCAGATGGCGGGCTGACCCGCGGGGCACACGCATCTCCTCGCGCCCTTGTCGCGCGCGGGGCGCCAGCGATGGGTACATCTCTCCCAGGAGGATGTACGCCCATGGAATTTCCCCGTCGCATCGCGCTTGCCGAGGTCAAGGAGCTCATGCTGCGCGAGCTTCCCGTGATGTTCGTCGATGCTCGCACCGCCCACGACTGGCGTGACGAGGAGCTGATGCTGCCCCGGGCGCTGCGTGTCGACCCGGCGGAGGTCGACGTCGCTGTCTCGCGCGTGCCGCGCGCCGGCGCCACCGTCGTGGTGTACTGCGATAGCCCGAACGAGGCGTCGAGCGCAGCAGTGGCGCGGGCGCTCGTGGCCCGCGGGCACGAGGAGGTCTACGTGCTCGACGGAGGGTATCGCCGATGGCTCGCGTCTGACGGCCCCATGCAGCGCAAATCGGAGCAATGGCTGCACCAGCGGGTGGCCTCGCAGCCGAATCTCGTCCACGACAAGGGGATTCCCGCTGACATCGAGCATGGGCAGAAGCGCATGCCGCTGCCGGAGTGATCGCTACAGCGTGAAGGTGAAGCCTTCGATGAGGGCGCCGGGCAGCCGGGTGCTCGATGTGTTGCGGCCTCCGTAGGTGAGCGGATTGAGAATCAGCTCGCGCTCGCGGGTCAGCCCCAGCAGGCTGGTGCCGAGCACCCGATAGAGCGTCTCGTCGAAGCGCATGACGTTCACCGGCGCGACGATGCGCCCGTTCTCGACCCAGAACGTGGCAAAGCGCGTCATGCCCGTCATGCGGCAGGCGGTGCGGTCGGAGAAGTTCAGGTAGTGCAGGTTGTTGATGTAGAGCCCCGTGCCGAGGCGCTCGAGCACCTCGCGCTGTGGCAGCTCGCCGGCCGCCATGTCGAGCGATTCCGGTGTCTCGTCGTCGGCAGCACCGTTGGCCGGCACGTCGTACTCCTCGGCGCTGCGCGGAGACGTGAGGCAGTCCGCGTAGCGTCCCCCTTCGATGAGCGAGACGCGGGCGGGCTTGAGGAAGCCTTCCGCCTGGAAGTTGGCGGCCACGCCCTCGCCTGTGTTCTCGCTGATCGAGACGGAGGGATGGAGGGTTGCCCCTTCCTCGACCATCCGGATGAGCGGGGTCTGCTTGGTGCGGTGGTCCTTGAGACCGAATCCGCCCCACGCCATCATGCCCACGATGTCTTCCAGGGCCACGGGCGTGAGGTAGACGCGATATCCTCCCGGGTCGATGGTTCGCGCGGGAGTGGCGAGGTGCCCCAGCTGCTCGCGGGCTTCGGACATCTTGCGCGCGAGCTCGGCTGAGTCCCACGTGAAGCCGGCGTAGCCGCACTTCACCGCCTTGTCGGTGCTGTGATAGAGGCTCCAGTCGAGGTTGTGGCTGAACGAGGCAAACCAGTTGCGCTGCCCGAGCGAGCTGGCAAAGCCGTGGAAGATGCCGCCCGCCGCGTAGATGCCCACGAGGTCGAGCCCCTTGGCGGCCGCGAGAACCTCGTCGACGGCCGTGCTGGCCTCGGGAAGGCAGTCGGGCTCGATGTGCTCGGTGCTGTTCACCTCGGTGGAGAAGCGCAGGTAGGGGTCTTCCGGCAGCTCGGCGATGCGGTCGCGCAGCGCCTCGACGAGCGACTCGACACGCTGCCGGTCAAACGCCAGATCGCCGCTGAGCGAGAGCTGTCCGGTGATGTGCCGTCGACCGTCGATGAGCCGCACCGAGAGGTAGCGCTGGGTCACGTGCATGGCCTGGCGCACCTTCGACTGGTTGAATCGCGCGAAGTTGCTCGCCTCTCCGGAGAACGTGGCCAGGTACTGCTCGTCTTTTCGCAAGCACGGCTGAATGGCATCTGCGAGGGCGTAGAACTCGTTCTGCATCACACGCCTCCGAACACATCGACGTTGCGGAACAGGCATGTCGGTGACGCGTGCCCCGTGCGAACCATCTGGTTGGGCTCTCCCTTGCCGCAGTTCGGCGTGCCGAACACCTCGAACGTCCGGTCGTCGCCCACCATGGCAAGGCTTCGCCAGAACGTCGAGGAGACGCCACGGTAGTTCGGCGTCTTCACCACTTCAGCCAGTCGACCGTTCACGATGCGGCGCCCCCACTCGCAGCCGAACTGGAACTTGTTGCGCGAGTCATCGATCGACCAGCTGTTGTTGGTCTTCATATACACGCCGCTCTCGATGCCTGCGACCATGTCGTCGAAGGTCGAGGTACCGGGCTCTAGATTGAGGTTGGCCATGCGATCGATGGGGGGGCGGTTCCACGAACACGCACGTGCGTTCGCCACGCCCTCGACCCCTGCCCGGCGCTGTGAGGTGAAGCCGCCCAGCGGACGCATCAGGATGCCCTTCTCGATGAGGAAGGTGCGCACCGCGGGGCTGCCGTCGTCGTCGAAGCCGTAGCTGGCGTGGTGCTCCGGCTGCGTCGGGTCGTAGGTGACGTTGAGCAGATCAGAGCCGTAGCGATAGGTGCCGAACATGTCGAGGGTGACAAAGCTGGTGCCCGCGTAGTTGCGCTCGTCGCCCAATATGCGGTCGAGCTCGAGGGGGTGTCCGATGGACTCGTGGATCTGCAGCGACATCTGGTCGGGGGCGAGCAGCAGGTCCATCACGCCGCTCGGGCAGTTCGGCGCGAGCAGCAGCTCGAGCGCCTCTTCTCCGATTCGGGGAGCGGCCGTGAGGAACCCGACGCGTTCCAGCGACTCCCATCCGCCCTGGCGACCGAAGCCGCGCCCCCCGAGGGAGCGGGTCTGGGTCTCCGCCCCCTCGTTGGCGGTGGCCTCGAGGAAGGGCACGATGTACGTGAGGCGCTGCCGCGCCGCGCCCCCGTTTGATGTGATGTAGAGGGTGTCGGTCTCGAGGTTCCACACCGAGGCGCTCCAGTCGACGATGCGCGCATCGATCTTCAGCCGCGCGCTCTGCTCTCGCAGCAGGTCGATCTTCTCGCGCAGCGGCACGCTCGACCAGGCGAGGGTCACGGGCGTGGCATATTCGCCCCGAGGCGCGGGGAGCTCGAAGCGGCTGAAGTCGACGACACTGCGCCCGCGGGTGTGTCGGGCCCAGGCGCACGCCTCTTCTGCGGCGCGGGCGAGTCCGGTGGGGCTCAGATCGCTCGTGGCGGCGTAGCCGAGCCCTCCCTTGTCGATGATCGTGATCATCGCGCCTGCCTCGCTCGACAGGGCGACGGGTTCGAGCACGTCTTGACGTACCTCGATGGATTCCGAGCGCTCGTCGACGAAGCGCAGCGACCAGAAGTCGACGTCGGGCGCGACGCGGCGGAACCGCTCTTCGATCTCTGCGTGCATGGGGCCTCCGTGGGGGTCTCGCCTGCGCGCGTAGAAGGCAGGCGGAGTCGACAGCAAGGGTACGACCCTCGGTGCGAGGAACCCTCGTAGGGTGACGCACGGAATGGGTCCGTGATGGCCGCGGCGCGGCGTGAGCGAAACGCGGTCACATCAGCACCCGACGTGAGGAGGAGCGAGCAGCGCGATGACCGGACTCGAGGCCGTGAGCGCCTTCGCCGCGGGGTTTGCGGGCGGTCTCGTCAACGCCATCGCGGGCGGGGGAACCCTGGCCACGTTCCCCGCGCTGATGGCGCTCGGGCTCGACGCCAAGATGGCCAACGCCACGAGCACGGTGGCGCTGTGGCCGGCGTCGCTGGCGGGCGCCTGGGGACATCGCCGGCATCTCGACGGGGCGGGCACCGTCATCGCGCGGCTCGCTGTGCCCAGCCTCGTGGGCGGCGCGCTGGGCGCGATGCTGCTGCTGCACACGCCATCGGTCATGTTCGCGCGGGTGGTGCCCTGGCTGCTGCTCTTCGCCACCCTGCTCTTCGGGGCGCAGGAGGCCGTCGCCCGCAAGCTCCGCAGCGCGCAGGTCGAGGCCTGTCCCACGACAGGCTGGTGGGCGGCAGCCATGCTCTTCCAGCTCGGCGTGGGAATCTACGCGGGCTACTTCGGCGCGGGCGCGGGAATCTTGATGCTCGCCGCCCTCGGACTGCTCGGCATCAGTGATGTGCACCGCGCCAACGGCGTGAAGAACATCCTCGGGCTCTGCGCGAACGGCGTGGCTGTGCTCTCATTTGTCGTCGCGGGCGTCGTGGTCTGGCCCGTCGCGCTCATGACCGCGGCCGGCGGAGCGGTGGGCGCCGGCGTATCGGCGGCGGTGGCGTTGCGCCTGGGGCGTGCCTACGTGCGGGGAACCGTGATCGCCATCGGCATCATGATGGCGCTCGACATGCTGTGGCGGGCGTGGCGATGAGGGAGCGAGACACTCAGGCGGCTGTCCGTGGAGACGCCTCGACGGGAGAGGGTGTCGGGTCAACTTCACGGGCCCTGCGCGTGCGACGACTTCCGGGGGCGCTGATCACGTTCTTCGTTCTCGCGCTGGTGTTCGCCATCGCGCAGCCTCGCGAGACGCCTCTGCGTCCGCATCCGTGTGTCGTGCTCGTCACCGTCGACTGCCTCACGCCCGACTGCCTCGGCGCCTATGGCCGGGCAGACGCCGGCACGCCGGTCATCGATCACCTGGCCGCGGAAGGCACCCGTTTCACCGATGTCCACGCCCAGTCCGACTTCACCACCGCCAGCACGTTGAGCCTGCTCTTCTCGCAGTGGTTCACCCAGATGGTGCTGCTCCGGCCGCGGAGCCCCGGGCCTTCGCTGGCGTCGGCGTTTCAGGGCCAGGGGTATTCCACGGCGGCCTTCATCGGCACGGCTGTGCTGTTCGACCCCCGCGTCAGCGAGGGGTTCGCGGTCTATCGCAGCGCAGCGCTCGAGTCCGGCGGGGTCTGGAGCGCGCAGCGAACGACCGACGAGGCTCTCCGCTGGGTTCAGGCGCAACGTCGCGATCACCCCTGATTCCTCTGGCTCATGTACTGGAACCTGCACTCCAGCGACGCACAGCGCGATGAGGCGCAGCGCCAGCGCGTCATCAGCGACATCGACAGCGAGCTGGGGCGCCTGCTCGCCGCGACCCGAGGGAGCGCTTCCGACCTGCTGGTCGCTGTCACGTCTCAGCACGGCATGGAACCCGCGTTCGGCACGGGGGCTTCGGGTCATGGCCTGGGCGGGCACGGTCTGTACGAGGGCAACCTCGCGGTGCCGCTCATCGTCTGGGGGCCGGGTCGGGTCGACGTGGGGCGGACGCTG
>RGZZ01000338.1 GCA_010028905.1 Pseudomonadota bacterium
TCGTGCCGGCAGTCGCGTTGCAGGTTCCACCCCGAGGGGTCAGGTCCTGCGAGCTCACCCAGGTTTATGTCGGCGATGATCAGGTCGGGATGGCTGCTCTGGTTGGCGAGCAGGCCGTTCGGGCCCACGAAATAGCTCTCTCCGAAGAACTCCTGGTTCCACGGCGCCTCACGACCCCGCCGGTTCGAGCCGCCGATGAACACGTTGTGACGCACGGCGTCGACCGGGAACTCCATGTGCCACATGCGCTGCGACTTTTCGCCAAACGTAACGGCGGGCGAGAAGATGAGCTCCGCGCCTTCTCGTGCCAGGCTCCACATGACCCCCGCGAAGTGACGGTCGTAGCAGATTGCGATGCCGATGCTGCCCACCGAGGTCTTGAACACGGGGAAGAACGGGTCGCTCGAGATGTTGGCCGGCCACTGCCCGTTGCCCCCGTTGCTGCGGTCGTAGTAGAACCCCTCGAGAAAGCTGCCCTTCTCGTTGGCGCCGTGTGGGATGTGCGCCTTGCGGAACTTGCCGATGACCTCACCCCGCTCGTCGATGAGCACGGCCGTGTTGAAGCGGCGATCGACCGTGGCGTCGTACTCGTAGATGGGGGCGACCACGATCATGTTGTTCTGGCGGGCGGCGTCGCGCAGCGTCTTCACCGTGGGGCCGTCGGTAGCCGACTCGGCGAGCCCGACCCACATGGGGGCGTGGGTGATAGCGAAGTACGGGCCGGCGAACAGCTCGCCGAAGCAGATCACCCGGGCCCCCTGGCGGGAGGCCTCGGCGAGCAGCGAGACGTGGTGGTCGACGTTGGCGCGTCGCACGTCGTCGAGACGGTCGTGCAGCGCAGGCAGGCCTTCGACGGTATCGGGCATGTGGGGGTAGGCGTTGATGGTCTCGGTCAGTGCGGCTCGAACCGTTCGCGTGGGTGCTGGCGGTGTGCTCATGTTCAGGCCTCCTCGGCCAGATCGAGCAGCACGGTGAGCATCACGTTCACGCCGTTCGCGCACTGCTCTGGGGTCGAGAACTCGCGCGGGTTGTGGCTGATGCCGTCGTACTCGCCCGGCACGAAGACCATGGCGGTGGGGGCGATGCGCGCGAACTCCTGCGCGTCGTGGCCCGCCCCGGAGATGATGTCGCTGCGGGTCAGCCCAGCGGCGTCAGCGGCGGCGGCGATGCGCCCCTGCACGCGGGTGTCGAAGGGCACATACTCGGTGCGGGCGGTCTGGCGCCAGGTGATGGTGACCCCCTCTTCAGCCTCGACCTGTGCGTAGAAGGCGATGATCTCGGCTTCAGCGCTGCGCATGAAGGTGTCGTCCGGATTGCGCAGATCGACCGTGGCGCGCACCCGTCCGGGCACGATGTTGACGAGCCCAGGGTGAGGGGTGATGGCGCCCATGGTGGCGCGCATCTGCGTGCCGTGGCGTCCGCTCGCGATCATCTCGCGCAGCTTGAGATTGATCTTCGCGGCCGCGACGCCGGCGTCTGCGCGCAGGTTCATGGGGGTCGTTCCGGCGTGGGCCGACTTCCCCTGAATGGTGAGCTCATGCCACGAGATGGCCTGCACCCCCTGCACCACGCCGATGTCGACGCCCTGCGCCCGCAAGATGGGGCCTTGCTCGATGTGGCACTCGAGGTAGGCGTGGGGGGGCTGCACGCGGGCGTCGGCCTCTCCCTTGAATCCGATCTTCTCGAGCTCGTCGACCAGCATGAGACCGTCGCGGTCGGTGAGCCCATAGGCCTCTTCGAGGGCGAGACGCCCCGTGGCGACGGCGCTGCCCAGCATGTCGGTGCCGAAGCGACACCCCTCCTCATCGGTGAAGAAGGCCACCACCACGGGACGGCGGGTCTCGATGCGATGGTCGTTCAATGTGTGAACGATCTCGAGCCCGCCCAGAACGCCCAGGCAGCCGTCGAAGCGTCCGGCGGTGGGCACCGAGTCGATGTGCGAGCCCATCATGACGGGGGCGAGATGCGATTCGCGGCCCGCTCGAAGGCCGTACACGTTGCCGATGCGGTCGATGGTGACCTCGAGCCCGAGCGCGCGCATCCACGCAACCACCTGCCGGCGCCCCTCGCCGTCGGCTTCGGTCAGGGCGAGACGGTTCACGCCTTCGAGGCCGGTGCGCTCGTCGACATAGCGACCGATGCGCCCAAGCCCTTCGAGGGCCGCGTACAGCCGATCGCGGTCGATGTGAGGCTTGATTTCAGGGAGCCGTGTATCCATGGCGCTTCCTCTCGAGACGGGTAGACGAATCTTCTTCGTTTCGCCCCGATCAGCCTTCGCCCTCCGCTCGGGCCTCAGGGCCGCGTCTGCTCGGTGAGGCGCTTCGACAGCATCTTGATCAGCCGCTGCTTGTGGTCGTCGGCCACCACGGTGAGCGCGATGCCGAGCTCACACGAATCGGTGCCTTTGGGCAGCGAGCGCACCACCACGCCACGACAGGTGAGCGGCGCCGGGTCGCCCGGGAACTGCAGGGTCAGCTCCACGATGGTGTGACGGGGCACCGCTACCGGCACCATCAAGAGAAGCCCCCCCACGGCGATGTCGCGCACCTTGCCCGCAATGGTCTCGTGTGTTGACACGATCTTCATCGACGCATCGAGCTCTGTGCTCAGACGGGGCGAGGTGCGGTGCTCACGGCCCTCGCCGATGCTGATGCCACAGTCCTCGAGCAGGAAGAGGGCGACGTTGGCAACCTCTGTGTCTGTCTCCATGTGGAACGACAGCCCCGCCTCCCAGCTCATCTTGTCCTTGAGATACTTCACCCAGACCACGCTGGCGCGTGGAGCCGTATCGTCGGTGGAGAACTCCACGTCGCGAAAGACCTGGCTTGCCTTGCGGGTGACGTAGAGGGTGAAGAGCTCATCCTTCTGCACGGCTCTGCCCGTCTCTACGCGGATGCCGCGCTGGGCGAAGTCGAGCGCCACCATGTGGACCTGTTCGCTGTTCGGGCGGATGCCCACCAGCGGGACCCGCTTCTGGACCCGCAACCGCCCCCGGCGCTCCAGGGAGGCGATCTGGTTGTCGGTCAGGCCGACCGCGTTCTTGAGGCGTTCGATGATGTCGATCCAGCCCATCGGTGCACCCTCTCCTTGCCGTGCTTCGCGCAGGCGCGTCTCGGCGGCAACCGCTGTGTCGCACGCGCTCTGCGCTCTACCTGCTCAATCAGTGTTCACCAGGAAGGTGGCGGCCTCCTCGAAGTACGGCATGAGACGCGACTCGTGGGGGGCGAAGGCCGGCGTCAGGCGAATGGCGTTCTGCATGTGGCGCACCCACGCGTCGCGCATCACCGTGTCGATGGCGAACGGCATGTGACGCATGCGCAGCCGCGGGTGGCCTCGAAGGCTGTCGTAGGTCGACGGACCGCCGAATCGCTGCAGCAGGAACAGGGCCAGGTGACGCTTTCCAGGCCCGAGGTCGGCGGGGTAGAGGGCACGCAGCGGAGGGTCGCTCTCAACCCCCTGGTAGAAGGCTTCCACGAGCAACTCAAAGGCCGGGGCGCCGCCCACGGCCTCGGCGATCATCGATTCGTCCACGTCTGTACCTCCACGGCGCAGGGCTTCGTCACACCGGCGGCCCTCACACCGGAACGCCGGGTGCGGGACGCGGGTGGGCGGCGGGCTCTCTCCGACGCGCCGCCAAGGCTGCGGCTGCTCTGCGGGCGTGCGAGAACAGCGTCTTGTAGACCTCGCAGTACGGGTCGCGGGCGAAGACGGTTCCCAGCGCGGTGAAGGTGCGCACCGGACAGCCGCCGTGGCACATCGACAGCCAGGTGCAGGTTCCGCACGCGTCGTGCTCGATGAGATGCGCGGGGCGCTCGAGGAAGCGCTCGCGGGCAGGGCTGGCCCCCAGCATTTCGCTCAGTGATTGCTTTCCGAGCACATTTCCGAAGCTGTGCTCCGGGTAGCTCGTCACCCAGCAGTCGCAGAGCGCCGTCTGGCCGCGCGCATCGATGGAGATGAACTCGTTGGCGCAGTTCTGCTGCCATATGCACGACAGGCGCGCAGGCCTCCCGCGGAAGGCCTTGATGATCTCGTCGAAGGGACCCACGCTGACGCCGTGGTCGTATCCGTGCTCGAGCCAGGTATCGAGCAGGCCGGTCAGAAATGCGCTCAGCGGAGCGGTCGAGAGGGTGTCGCCCCCTACTCCGGGTCCGCCGGGGAACGGCATGTTGACCTGGAACTCGGTGAGCCGCGCGGTCTCTGTGTAGAAGCGGTAGAAGGCTTGCGGTCCGGCCTCGAGGCTTCCGGGATGGAGAACCGCGATGCATCCCACGCCGATGCCGGCCTGCTGCGCGTCAGCCACGGCGCGCAGCCAGAGCTCGGTGTACTTCTCGGTGCTCCCGTTCATGAGGCGACGGTGGTTGTTGGGGTAGTCCATCGACGTGCCCAGCGAACCTCCGAACATCGACCGCACCACATCGTGCCATCGCGCGCTCCAGCCGATGAGGTTGGTCTGGAGATGGTGGCGGAAGCGCAGGCCTCGGGCGGCGGCCGCCTCGCCCATGACGGCGTTGGCCTTCTCAAACCAGGCGGGGCCGAGCATCATCACCTCGCCCCCTTGCCAGTAGACCTCGGCCTCGATGCTCTGGTTGAGCGCCATGTGCTCAACCAGTCGCTCGGTCAGCACGGGCAGCTGCTCGAGGGTGAGGCGCACCTTCGACTTCTCTTCGAAGCAGTAGTCGCAGGCCACGTTGCACTCGAGCGTGGGCAGCAGGATGATGCTGAGAGGCTTTCCGATCATGAGGGCTCCATCACGAAGATCGCGCCGGCGATTCTCGCTCGTCGGCCGCAAGGGCGTCGGCCTGCAGCGCCTGCGCCTCGCGCTCGAGCTGGCTGAACAGCCGTCTGACGTGCGCGCAGTCGTAGGCTGCATCCGGTGACTTGAAATAGCCCACGCACCACATCTGCAGCGGGCAGCTTGCGCATTCGGCATTCGCCTCCACGAGTCGGGCGAGATGGGCCTCCAGGCTCTGATCGCCCGATTCCGCCTCGTGCGCAGGGGGCGGTGGGGTGGCCTCCACCCGATGCCAGAGGGTGTCTGACGCGCCGTGGATGATGCGCGTGAGGGCGCCGTGGAACGGCTCGATGGGGGCCGTGGCCAGCGGGTCGTGCAGGTAGCGGTCGAGCAGGGTCTCGAGCTCGCCTACCGCCTCGGCCGAGGGCTGTGCTGGAATGATGCGGGCCGGCAGGTGCAGCGCAAGAGCGACCTGTCCGGCTTT
The DNA here is from genome assembly GCA_010028905.1 of Pseudomonadota bacterium. NCBI lineage: Bacteria > Pseudomonadati > Pseudomonadota > Pseudomonadota bacterium. The sequence continues at coordinate 5,217 of RGZZ01000338.1, forward strand.
GGCCACCCCCGCGATTGCGGGCATGCTCACCCGGGTGGGGGCCCCCTCACGCGCCCGTGCCAGGGCGTAGAGGCCCGCCGCTTCTCTTCCCGGATCGGTGAGCGTCACGTCGAGGCGCCAGGCCTTCAGGTCGGGGGCGCCAGCGAGGCCAAGTGGTGCCTCGATCCAGGCCACGCGTTCCGAGGGCAGCGCCATGGCAGCAGCCCTCTCCTCTTCCGAGGAGACGACCACCACACAGGCCGGGCCCGAGAACGACGCTGCCTCGGCTGGGATCAGCCGAGGCAGGGCGACAGGCGTGTCGTCTTCCGAGGCCATGTGCCCCTAGAAGCGCACGGAGGAGTAGTTGCCGTTGTGCGAGTTGACCCAGCCGGCTCCGCCGCCAAAGTTGGCGAGG
>RGZZ01000339.1 GCA_010028905.1 Pseudomonadota bacterium
GTGCAGCAGCGCCTTCAGAAGGGGGTCTACGAGAGCAGCACGCGCCAGATCGTTCTCGACACCCACGCGGGATTGCTCAAGGTCGGCGCGCCATCGACGTGCATGATCTGTGGAGAGCTCGATTCAGCCGAGACCGTGACGGCCGGCGCGCTCAGCGTGACGACCCGCACGCCGGTGGGCGCGGTGATGGCCGTGTCGCTCGACGGCCAGCCGCTGGCGAAGGCCCGCCGGTTCGTGGTGAAGATGGTGACCGTGGCCGAGAACACCGGTCAGAACCTCCTGCCGCTTCCTGCGAAGGGCACGCTTCCCGATCTGGTCCTCACCGACGAGGGGGGCTCACCTGTGCGCACCCTGGGCGCCCCCAGCAAGGATGAGACCCGCGTGGCCATCGGCGGGCAGCCTCTGCTCTCGGTGGGCATGACCAACGGCACCTGGGAGCTCTATGTCGATGGCAGAACCGCACGCTTCGCCTGCGACACGCCCGGGGTCACCGTCACCGTTCGCGGCAGGCGCCTCATCACAGGACGTGGGGGCGAGCGCCTCTGAGCCGGGTCCCCCCGCAGGCGACGGGTGCGGAGATCGCCTTCCAGGATTTTTCATCGGCTTGTGCTACTCTCATGGCGTTGGGCGATGCCGGTGCTTCGCTTCTCGCAACCGCAGGGTCTTCCAGAAGGAGTTCGTCCCCATGAGCATTTTCTCCACAAAGTCGCTCGACACGCTGCTGGCGCAGGCGAGCGACCACGAGAAGGGGCTGAAGCGCACGCTCACCCCCCTCACCCTCATCGCCCTGGGCATCGGCGCCATCATCGGCGCGGGTCTCTTCGTCCGCACCGCCGCCGCAGCGGCGCAGAACGCCGGGCCGTCGGTCACCCTGGCGTTCCTGGTCGCGGCGCTGGGCTGCGCCTTTGCGGGACTGTGCTACGCCGAGCTGTCGTCGTCCATCCCCATCGCCGGCAGCGCGTACACGTACAGCTATGCCACCATGGGCGAGCTCGTGGCCTGGATCATCGGCTGGGACCTCGTGCTCGAGTACGCCGTGGGCGCGGCCACCGTGGGCATCGCATGGAGCGAATACCTCAACAACCTGCTCGAGCACGTGCTGCACCTCTCCCCCGTCCCCTTCCAGTGGTGCCACTCTCCCTTCGAGCAGCAGGTCGTGAACAATGTGGCGACAGGCGTGCACGGCATCATCAACCTCCCCGCGCTGTTCATCATCACCGCCCTCACCCTGCTGCTCATCCGCGGCACGCAGGAGTCTGCGGTGGTGAATGCCCTCATCGTGGTCACGAAGGTGAGCATCGTGGTGCTCATCATCGCGCTTGGTTGGGGCTTCGTGAACCCATCGAACCACGTGCCCTACATCCCTGAGGCCTCGATCTTCAAGGACTCGCAAGGAATCGAGCACAGCTACGGGGGCATCATGGGCATCCTGGGCGGCGCCGGCGTCGTGTTCTTTGCCTTCATCGGCTTCGACGCGGTGAGCACCGCGGCACAGGAGGCCAAGAACCCCAAGCGCGACATGCCCATCGGCATCCTCGGGTCGCTCGGCATCTGCACCGTGCTGTACGTGCTGTTCGCCCACGTGCTCACCGGAATCGCTCCCGTCGCCGATTTCCGCGGCCCCGGCAAGGAAGCCTCGGTGGCCTACGCCATCAACACCTATATGAAGGGCTATGAGTGGCTCGGCACCTCGGTGACGGTGGCCATCCTGGCAGGTTTCTCGTCGGTGATCCTCGTCATGCTCCTCGGGCAGTCGCGCGTCTTCTACTCGATGAGCGTCGATGGGCTGCTGCCGAAGATCTTCAGCGAGGTACACCCCACGTTCAAGACGCCGTACAAGGCCAATCTCGTCATCCTTGTCATCGTGGGGCTGTTTGCCGCCTTTGTCCCCGGCGACATCGTGGGCGACATGACCAGCATCGGCACCCTGTTCGCCTTCATCCTCGTGTGCCTGGCTGTCATCGTGCTGCGAAGGACGGCGCCCGATCTCCCCCGCGAGTTCAAGACCCCGCTCGTCCCGCTGGTGCCCTTCCTGGGCGTGCTGGTCTGCGCCGCCATGATCTACGGACTCGGCTGGACGAACTGGCTGCGGCTCTTCGTCTGGCTGGTCATCGGGCTGGTCATCTACTTCGGCTACAGCAGGAAGCACAGCGTGCTGCAGCAATCCCTGGAGCGCTGACCTCCTCTCACTGGCGCCGGATTTCCCTCTTCTCAGGGATACGCCGCGCGATGGCCGAGTGGTACCATGAGAGTGGCACCGGCTGTCGCGCGGCTCTTTTCGTTCTCAGCGTCGAGCCCGGCACGCCGAACCCGCACCTGAAGGAGCTCCACCGATGAGCAGCAATCACGCCCCCTCCGAGAAAGAATCGAGAGCCGTCGCCGAAGCGTCGCGCGAGACCGAGTGGGTCTCTCCCAGCTTCCTCAAGGAGCTGTTCCTGGGCGACTTCCGCCTCGACCTCATCCACCCGTACGACGAGGCGCCCGAGCGCCCCGAGTTCACGAAGTTCTATGACGAGATGCGCGCCTTCTTGCGCGACGAGGTCGACTCCGTCGAGATCGACCGCACCGGAGAGTATCCCGAGAAGGTTCTCGCGGCGCTGCGCAAGATGGGCGCCTTCGGCATGAAGATCCCGAAGGAGTACGGCGGACTGGGCTTCACCCAGGTCGAGTACGACAAGATCATGCGCCTGCTGGGCAGCCAGGACGGCAACCTCACCGCACTGCTCTCGGCCCACCAGTCCATCGGCGTGCCCCAGCCCGTCAAGATGTTCGGCACCAAGGAGCAGAAGAAGAAGTTCCTCCCGCGATGCGCCGCTGGCGCCATCTCGGCCTTCGCCCTCACCGAGCCGGATGTCGGCTCTGACCCCGCGGCGCTGCAGACCACGGCCGAGCTCACGGCCGAGGGCGACGCCTACGTCATCAACGGCAACAAGCTCTGGTGCACCAACGGCACCATTGCCGAGCTCTTCGTGGTGATGGCCCGTCACCCGAACAGCCGCAAGATCAGCGCCTTCATCGTCGAACGCGACATGCCGGGCGTCAAGGTCGAGCACCGCTGCCACTTCATGGGGCTGAAGGCCATCGCCAACGCCGTGGTCTCGTTCACCAACGTGCGCGTGCCCAAGGAGAACATCATCGCCGGTGAGGGGCGCGGCCTCAAGATCGCTCTCGCCACCCTGAACACGGGGCGTCTCTCGATCCCCGCGGCCTGCGTGGGCGGCGCGAAGGTGTGCCTCGAGATCGTGCGCCGCTGGGCCAGCTCGCGCGTGCAGTGGGGCTTCCCGGTGGGTCAGCACGAGGCGCTGGCGCACAAGATCGCCGACATCGCCGCCAACACGTTCGCCATGGAGTCGGTGTCGGCGGTGTCTGACCGCTTCGCCGACCGCGGCGGCTACGACATCCGCCTCGAGGCTGCCGCCGCCAAGGAGTTCAACACCGTGGTGGGCTGGCAGATCATCGACGACACCATGCAGGTGCGCGGCGGTCGCGGCTACGAGACCGAAGACTCGCTCGCGGCGCGCGGCGAGGCCCCGGTCCCGGTCGAGCGCCAGATGCGCGACTCGCGCATCAACCGCATCTTCGAGGGGTCGAGCGAGATCATGCACCTCTTCATGGCGCGTGAGGCCGTCGACGTGCATCTCCAGGTCGCCGGTGCCATCATCGACGACACCAAGACGCCGGTCGAGAAGGCCCAGGCCCTCCCCCAGATCGGCGCCTTCTACGCGCAGTGGTACCCGAAGAAGTGGCTGGGATGGAGCCTGTGGCCGAAGTACAACGAGTTCGGCTCGCTGGCGCGCCATCTGCGCTTCGCCGAGCGCAACACCCGCGCCCTGGCACGCTCCATGTTCCACGGCATGGTCATCTTCCAGGCCAAGATGCAGCGCAAGCAGGCCTTCCTGTTCCGCGCCGTCGACATCGGCCTCTATCTCTTCGCGATGGCGTCGAGCATCGTGCGCGTGAAGCACATGCAGGACACCCGCCACCCCGAGGCGCAGGCCGCCGAGGAGTTGGCCGACCTCTTCTGCCGCAACGCGAGCCGTCGCATCGAGCAGCTCTTCCACGAGATGTGGCACAACGACGACGACTTCAAGTACAAGGTGGGCAAGAACGTGCTCAAGGGGCGCTATGCCTTCCTCGAGCAGGGCATCGTGGGCATGGAGAACATCTACGCTCCCCGCGCCGGCGCCAAGGCCTCGGAAGAGGCGCAGCCCGCGAAGGCCGTGAAGGCCAACGGCAAGCCGAAGGACGAGACCGTCGTCAAGAAGTGACCCACGGGTTCGGTCGCTGACGAGACGACCCGCTGCACCACGCAGCGGGTCGTTCTCCTTCTGCGCGCGCAACGGGCCTCAAAGACAGTCCTCCCGCGACCAGGGAACGCGCTCAGACGAGGGCTGTGACGAGCTGTCCGACCTGAGGCACGAAGCCTTCCAAATCGGTCGCAGACACCTGCTCGGAAGACTGGCAGGCCACGAAGACGGCAGGCAGGCTGGGCGCGCCCGGATAGGCGCCCGATTGCGCTTGCACGTGGATGTGCGGCTCAAGCGAGCGGCCCGAGCTGCCACAGCGGCCGATGACCGCGCCCGTCTCGATCGGCTCTCCCGCACGCACCAACGCCGACCCCTGCTGCAGGTGGGCCACGATGACCCATCGACCTTCAGACGTGGCGATGATGACGTGGTTTCCCCACGGCTGCGCCCAGTTCTCCGTGCCTGGCGCATTGTCCGGGACGACGTCGTGCACGACCGCCACAACGCCGCCCAGCGGGGCCCGAACGGGCACGCCCCACGCCAGGTAGTCTTCGAGCTGCAGCCCGAGACCGCGGTGGCTCCTCCCCTCCCCGTCCACCACGACGAAATCCCATGCGTGACGCCCCTCGCCCTGATGGGTGGGGAGGCCGTCCACCCCCTGAGAGACCCACCACGAACCGAAGAACGGCGGATGCAATCGCAGGGGACGCAGATCGGCAGCCGGCACCTGCGCGCGCGAAGCGAGACGAAGCGCGGCCAGCACCACGAGATTGAAGGGCAGCACCAGCTGGGGCAGCCCTACGCGATGCAGCAGCGGACCCAGCGCCAGGCTGCACAGCACGGTGGCAGCGGTGGCCACCCCCACCACAGACGGAGGCGTGGGGCCAAACACCTCGACGAGCGCCACCACCGTGAGCATGGCGTTCATCGCGGCGAGGTCGGCGCGGAACGGGTCGACCCCCAGCAGCGAGAGGCCCCACAGAATGGGAGCCACGGTGATCCAGGGCCAAAGGGCGAAGCGCCAGCCCCGTGCAGCCAGCCCGGCCAGCAGCAGCAGGCCGCTGGGAGTGGTCGGATTGAACACCAGGAACCCGAGGATCTCGACCACACGACGGGGCACCTCCAGCAACGCGACGGCCGGAGACGGCGCGATGCACAGCCACAGCAGCCACGTCGTCAGGACGAAGGGGAGACTCATGGCGGGAAGGCTTCGTCGGTGGAGAAAGACGTGGCACAGCCACGCCACGAGCGCGCACACGACACCCGCGACGGGCGCCAGCAGCAAGGCGCGCGCGTCGCACAGACGCGCGGCGACGGCCATTCCCGCGAGCCCACCGTTGCAGGCCAGCATGCC
>RGZZ01000340.1 GCA_010028905.1 Pseudomonadota bacterium
AAGGACATGCGGTTCATGGCCAACAAGTTCGTGTTCGACGGCGTTCGAGGCGTGCTGATGACCTGGGGTGGAGCCTTTCCGGTCGATCGCGAGAAGCCCAGTATTCTCACCTGTCGTCACAGCCTCGAGGTGCTGCGCGGCGGCTCTGACCTCTGTGTCTTCCCGGAGGGACGCCTGGCCGATGAGCACAAGGACGGCCGCATCGGCGCCATCAAGAAAGGGCCTGCCGCCTTTGCGCTCAAGTCTGGCGTCGACCACGTCGTGCCCATGGCCATCCACTACGCGCCCAACACCCAGTCTCGGCTGGGAGAGAAGGCCGTGGGGCTTCTGGCAGCCACTGCAGTGACCGCTGCGGGTGTCGCGGCTGCGGCCTGCGGATCGCCTGCGGCTCAGACCGCGGCTTGCGCCGTCGTCACCGGAATGGTGAGTGCTTTCGTGGTGGGTCGAGCAGCGCATCGCGTGACGCCGGAGCCCGAGTGGAACAACCAGTGGCCCAAGTACATCGAGATGCTTCGCTGGGGGGCCGCCGCCGGCGCCGTCGGCGCGCTCGCCGGCGCTTTCGCCCTGCCGCACGCGGCGCTGCCGCTGATGAGCGCTGCAGCGGGCCTGGCCACGGTGCTCACGAATCGCGCCTGGGCGAACCGCGATGTGGCACACGTCAAGATCGCCCCTCCCATCGCGCTCGACGCCTATCGCGATCAGACAGCCGCCGAAGGTCCGGAAAAGGGACTGAAGCGCAAAGCGTCGATACGCCAGCTCACCGTCGATCTCCACCGCGCCATGGGCCACGCCAAGGCCGAGCTGACCGGCGTGCCCTACGACGACAGCGCGGAGAAGTTCCAAGGCACCATCAAGGAGACCCTTCGTATCTCCCCTTCCTCGGCATGACCCTCACTCACCCCGTCGTTCTCGTGCCGTCTCCTTCCCCAACGGCGCACTTTATATAGAGAGGACCCCCGCCCATGATCACCATCTCTGGCTCCCCCGTCCCGATGAAGACGCCAACGAGCGCTTCGGTCTCGAGCGCTGAGCAGCCGCCCGCGGAGAGCGCAGCCCTCGCGCCTTCCGAGACGTCTGTCCAGACATCATCGCAGCGCGACATCTTCGCCGCCGACCACGATCCAACGAAAGACGGTCGCCCGCTTCCTCCGCCCGGATATCGCGGTATCGATCCCGCCCCCACGCCGCTCATCCACAAAGCGGTCACCGCGGTGTGCGCGGGCGCGGGCCTGTGGACCCTCACCAACATCGCGACCCAGATCGCGGGGCTGCCCGCGGCCGGTGCCGCGCTTGCCGTGGCGGGGAGCGCCGCCGCGGCCACCGCCGCCTGGGCCCTCACCGATGCGGGAAGCGGGGCCTTTCACTTCCTGGTCGACAACTACGGCAGTCCGAAGACGCCGGTCGTGGGCAAGATGATCCGTGAGTTCCAGGAGCACCACGTCAAGCCGTGGGACCTCGAGGAGGTCTCCGTGTGGAGCAACTGCGCCCAGGCTGGCCAGGTGCTCGGCCCCGCACTGCTCGCGGTGGCCTACGCCAATCCGCACTACCTCGTGCAGGCGGCGGCTCTGTCTGTTCTCACCGCCGGGTACTTCGCGCAGGCGTCGCACCGCTGGGCGCACATGGGCGAACGCGTTGCGAAACCGGTCAAGATGCTGCAGAACGTCGGCGTCTTCCAGAACAAGAAGGCACACGACGCGCATCACGCCCAGCCCGTCGGAACCTACTGCATCGTCAACGGCATGGCCAACCCGCTGCTCGATCGTCTCAATGTCTGGCGCAAGGCCGAGTACGTCATCCACAAGGCGACCGGCGTCGAGCCGAACACCTGGTTCGATCCCGAGATCAAGAAGAAGGCCTTGGGACAGAGCACGCCGGCGGAGTACCTCGATCCGGTGAAGCGTCAGGAAGGACGCCGCGCGTTCTGGAAGGGCATGCTCACCAAGATCGATGCCTGGCGCGCTGACGACAAGCCGAAAGCCGAGTAGGCACCGCAGTCTCGGCGAACTCAGGGAACGCAGAGCAGGGCCGCCTCGAAAGGCGGCCCCTGTCTCAGCGGGGGGAGGGCTCGCCTCACGACGGGCAGAATCCAGTCGCATCTGAGCAGGGAGCAGACTCGATGTCGTTCGCAGGGAATCGATGGTGTGCGCTCGGGGTCACGCTCATCACCGCACTCGGGCTGCTGGCCGGAGCGCCGGGGGCATGGGCTGATGGAGAGGCGTCCGGTCGCGTGGTCAAGGTACAGCCCGACCTGGGAACGGCTGGCGTGAACCTTGATGGCGGTGACGCGCCACAGCTGCGCGACGTGTATCGCATCGAGCGAGATGGCCGCCCCATCGGCGAAGCGATGGTCTGCAAGGTCGCCGGGCGCAGCGTCACGCTGATGCCCAAGGCGCAGTGCGGCGCACTCAGGGTGGGCGACAGTGCGGTGTTCCTGCGCCACGCGGCCACCAGCTCGGCCACGCTCGCCTCGGTCGCGAGCACGTCTCCTCCGGCCTCTTTGCCGAGCATCGCCGGGGGGAGCGCCGCAACGCCGCCCGGATGGGTGCGCTTCTCCTTGCCCGAGGGCGCTGCGTCCGTGGCCATGCCGGTGCAGCCCACGCGTCGGCAGGGGGCTACGTCGGGCCGCGGTATCTCTGTCTGCAAAGACCCGGTCACCGGCGTCTTCTACGGGTTCTCGTGTTCAGGAGACGTTCCCCAGGCTCCCCCGGGCGCCAGCCGCAAGGCGCATGAGGATGCCTTGATCCGTGAGGCACAGGCCCTCCTTCCCACACAGCTGGACCTGCACGTGTCCGAGTCGCATCGCGTGGAGGTCAACGGGTTCGCCGCCTTGTGGATCGATGGTGCTCAGGGCAACGAGATGCCCATGATCGCCTGCCTGGCTCTCGGCGCCAGGAACATGTACGTCCTGCTGGTGGGGAACGGGAGCAGCAGCACGTTGACGTCCAGCATGAATGCCTACCTGCGCACCTTCGCTGAGTCGCGCTAGGTGAGGGGAGCGTCTCGACGTGGCGCTTCTCGGCCCGGTACCGAGGCAGGCCCCGCTCAGACGCCACCGCCGAAGAACGCGCTGTCACCGCCGCCACAGGCCGAGAGGAACAGCCACCGTCAGCGCCCGCCTCGGCGCGAAGAGATTGGTTCGCTTGAAGCTGCACGGCGGGCTCCTTCGCCTGCTCCGGCGAAGCCGCGCAAACTCGGGCGACGCTAGGCCTATCGGAGGATAGACAGATTGATGGTTGCACGGTATAACTTGGATACTGAAAGACCTGTGAATCCCTGCCCCCCGCCTTCACAGCGACCGAACCCGCCCAAAGACTTCGAGAGACCGAGACATCGATGAACACGAACCGCTTCCTTCGCACTGCTCTTCCCCGGCTGATCTCCCTCCTGCTCAGCATCACGCTGCTCACGGGCTGCGGAGGCGGGCCGAGCGGAACGACCGGCGGCACCGCCACTCCCGCGACGACCTCCGCAGGCGCGGCTTCGACTGCGAGTGTGGCCAAGAGCGATGGTCAGACCGATTTCGTGCGGGTGGCCCCGACCGCTGAGAGCGCGCCGACGACGGCCTCTGGCAATCTCAAGGTCCTCATCCGATATGCCTCGAGCGCAAGCAAGAGCGACGAGTCGCTCATCGCGTCGAAGGGCGGCACGGTGAAGTTCCGCGCGCGCTTCGTCGACGTGATCGCCGCCGAGGTGCCTCCGAGCGCGCTCAGCGCGCTGCGCAGCGACGCCCGCGTGTCGGCCATCGAGCCCGACCTCGAGATCAGCGCGCTGCAGACCTCTACCGAGCTCGCCAACACCTGGGGCGTGGTCAAGATCGGCGCCGACAAGGTCGCGGCCAGCGGCAATCGCGGCACCGGCATCAAGGTGGCCGTCATCGACACGGGTGTCGACTACCGCCACTCCGAGCTCGCGGCGAACTACGCCGGCGGCTACGACTTCGTCAACAAGGACGCCGACCCGCTCGACGACAACGGGCACGGTACGCACTGCGCGGGAACCATCGCCGCCGCCGCCAACGGAGCCGGTGTGGTGGGCGTCGCTCCGGAAGCGCGCATCTACGCGCTCAAGGTGCTCGACTCCACGGGCAGCGGCAACTTCAGCAATGTCATCGCCGCGCTGCAGTGGTGCGTCGACAACGGCATCCAGGTGACGAGCAACAGCTACGGGGCGTCGAGCAACCCGGGCACCACCGTCGAAGACGCGTTCCGCAAGGCTGAGGCGGCGGGCATCCTGAACCTCTGCGCTGCCGGCAACAACGGCACTGCTGCGGGCACCGAAGACAACATCAACTACCCCGCGCGCTACGCCAGCTGCATCGCGGTGGGTGCCACCGACTCGAGCAACAACCGCGCGTCATTCTCGTGCACGGGCCCCAAGCTCGAGGTGATGGCGCCGGGCGTGTCGATCTACTCGACCGTGCCGGGCGGCGGCTACGCCACCTACAGCGGCACCTCGATGGCCACGCCGCACGTGTCTGGCGTGGTTGCCCTGGCCCTCAAGGCGGGCTATCCTGCCGCTCAGGTGCGGTCTCGCCTGCAGCAGTTCGTGCTCGATCTGGGCGCTTCTGGCTTCGACAACCAGTACGGATACGGCCTGACACAGGCTTCGGGCGTGGCGGACACGGGGGCGACGAACACGGCGCCCGCGGTCACCATCCAGTCGCCCACCGCAAACGCCACGTTCTCGAGCGGTTCCACCATCACGTTCAGCGGCTCGGCCTCTGACCAGCAAGACGGCAACCTCTCGGCGTCCCTGCGCTGGGTGGTCAATGGAACGACCTACACCGGCGCCTCCTTCACAGCGGCGCTTCCGGACGGCACCTACACCGCCACGGCCAGCGCCACTGACGCGGGTGGCCTTACGGGCAGCGCGTCGGTCACCTTCACCGTCGCCAACGCGGCGCCGAAGGTGACCATCACGGCACCGGCAAACAATGCGTCGTTCGCCTCCGGCGCGAGCATCACGTTCAGCGGAACGGCCACCGACGCTGAAGACGGTGCGCTGACCTCGAAGCTGGTGTGGACCATCGGCAGCACCATCATCGGCACGGGCGGAAGCTTCGCGACGGCCACGCTCGCGAACGGTACCTACACCGTCGTGGCGACGGCCACCGATTCGAAGGGAAAGAGCGGTACCGCCTCCATCACGATCAAGGTCGGCGCCCCAGCGCTCAGCGTGAGCGTCGGCACCGACAAGGCCTCCTACGTCAGCAAGAACACGGCCACCATCACGACCACGGTCAGGTCGGCTGGCGCGTACGTGGCGAGCGCCAATGTCACCGTGACCCTGCGCACGGCGAACGGTCGACTCTACACGGCCACCGGAACTACGTCGACGACCGGCGCGGTCTCGCTCAGGTACACCGTGAACGCTTCCATCGACGGGCGAGGAACCTACACGGTGACCTCGACGGCGAGCAAGACCGGCTACACGGCGGGCTCGGGCACGACCTCGTTCGACGTGACGCAGTAGCACGCACCTCAAAACCCGTCACAAGCCAGGAAGCGGAATGAGCGCGCTCATTC
>RGZZ01000341.1 GCA_010028905.1 Pseudomonadota bacterium
CCTGCACCAGCAGCATCGCTGCGACGACATCGTGCGCATCTCCCATCATCTGCCCGTCCGCATCCCCTTCTTGAAGACAGCCAACGAAGCCTTGCTCTCCGAGATGGCGGAGGCCTTCAAGGTGCATCGCGTGACGGTGGGTCAGTCCATCGTCACCGAGGGAGAGCCCGGAGACCGCTTCTAGGTCATCGACACGGGCGCGGTCATCGTTCACCGGAGCGGCCACCATCTGGCGCGCCTCGAAGCCGGCAGCTGCTTTGGTGAAACCGCCCTGCTCGACCAGTGCGTTCGCGCCGCCACCGTGACGGCGGCGAGCGACTGCCGACTGCTGTTCCTCGATCAGGCATCCTTCCAGACGATCCTCGCGCGGCACCCGGAAATCGAAGCCGAGCTGAGCGAGCTGAACAAGACGCGAAAGCAGGCCACGGCCGCCGCGCTTTCCGCCGTTCAAGAGGAGTCCACCCCATGAGCGCACCGCAGGCGACCCGAATTCTCGTGCTCGGAGGAGGGTATGTGGCCATCTGGCTCGTCTCTCGTCTGCGAAAAGCGATCCGCCGAGGGGAGATCGAGCTGACGGTCGTCGACCGTCACAACTATCACACCTTCCACGGACTCGTGCCCTACATGCTCGTGGGACGCATCCAGGCCGAGCAGATCGCTTCACCGGCCCGCCGCTTGTTCGCTCCCGGACGGTTCGTCTGCGGCGACATCGAGACCATCGACCTCGACAAGCGCGAGGTGGGCGTGGTGCGCCTGCTCGACGGCCGCCCGCTGTCGCTGTCCTACGATCATCTCGTGCTCAACCTCGGGTCGGTCGACGACCTCACCCGCTTCCGCGGCATCGGCGAGCACACCATGCGCTTGAAGGACTACAACGACTGCGTCCGCGTGCGCAGCCACGTGCTCGCCATGCTCGAGCAGGCCGACGTCGAACCCGATGCAGAGGAGCGCCGCCGCCTCCTGCACTTCGTCGTGGCCGGCGGAAACTACGCCGGTATCGAGGTGGCGGCCGCGCTGGGCGAGAGCCTGCGCGACCTCACCCGCAGGGAGTACGCGCACATCGACCCGTCCGAGTGCAAGGTGACGGTGGTCCACTCGGGCTCGCAGATCCTTCCCGAGCTCGGACGTCGCTTTCCGCACCTGTCGGAGTACGCCCGCGCGTTCCTCGAAACGAGAGGGGTGTCGTTCGAGCTGGGTGTGAAGCTGTCATCGGCGACCCCGGTCGAAGCCGTGCTCTCGGACGGCCGCCGCCTCTCGACGCGCAGCATCATCTCGTGCACCGGAACGGCACGCAGTCCCCTGCTCGACCGCCTCGATCTCCCGCGCGGAGATCACGGGCGTCTGCAGGCCGACACCTACGGCCGCGTCGACGAGGCACGCAACGTGTGGGCCGCGGGAGACTGCGCGGCCCTGCCGCTCAAGACCGGTGGCGTGGCGCCCGCCCTCGCGCTGTACGCGATGCAAGGCGGCTCGACCCTGGGCGACAACATCCTGCGCACCCTTCGGGGCCAGCCGCTTCGTCCCTATGCGTTCACCGGAATGGGCGACTGCTGCATCCTCGGGGGCGGCAACGCCGTCGGCCAGCTGTGGGGCGTACCGCTCAAAGGGTGGCTCGCCTCGCTGATCTGGCACGGCTGCATGGTCACCTACCTGCCGAGCTGGTCGAAGCGCCTGCGCACGGTTCTCGACTGGATGACCGTGGGGCTGTTCGGCCGCGACACTGTGAGCGCGTACGCGTCGACCCACCACCTGGGCGTCGTGCGCGAGCTCTACGAGGCGGGCGAAGATGTCGTGCGGCAAGGCGACGCGGGCAGCGCCATGTACCTCATTGAATCGGGCACGGTCGAGGTCGTCACTCGCACCGATCACGCCGAGCGCGTCGCCGTGCTCGGCCCCGGCGATCACTTCGGTGAGCTTGCGGTCCTGCAAGGCGTGCGCCGCACCGCCACCGTGCGCGCGCTCGAACCGCTGGCCGTCATCCGCCTGTCACGCGACGACACGCGCAATCTCAGCGCCGTGGTGCGCCCGTTCGCCGAACGCGTCTCATCCCGCCTGCCGACTGGTTCCGGGGCGCCCGACCGGTAGGTGAATCGCTCGCGGACCTGCGGGTCTCACGCCCGTGGTCTTCACCGCGGGCGTCGTCGTCATCGCGATGCACTCTCCCTCACCTGGCACGTGAACGCCGATCTGTGACCTCGGCTCGACCATGGTCGAGCCCGCGGTCGAAGGGCAGCGCAAGCACGAGCCCCGGGCTGAGATCGCGTTGCTAGAGCCTCGTCTCGCCCCTCACCGCGACGCGTGAGACGCCACGCAGAAGGCCGCCCGCGTCGGATCACTCGTTGTGCGTGGGAAGCTCGCGGTGCCACGGGCGCGCCTTGGCCACCGCGAATCCGACGATGGTCACGCCAGCTGCGACGACGCCCGCAGCCGGCCCGAAGAGCGCGCCGCCCAGGGTCATGGGCATTCCGAAGAGCAGCCCCGCGGTGATGGTGAGGAAAACGCCGGCCGGGGTGGTCACCATCTCCTTGACCGCCGCGCCGAAAGGCTGGTGCAGATCCTTGCCCTTGTACGAGAGAATCTCACCCGTGTCCGCGGCGACGACCACCTTCTCCCGGTGATATTCGCCAAACGTCGTGCGGCACTCGTCGCGATGATACTCGAGGGCGGTGGCGGCGCGGCCGTGAAATCTCGTGGGATAGGCGCGCATCGTGTCAACGCCGCCCGCGCCCGCGTACAGCGCCTCAGCGGGATGGAAGTCGTTCTCGATTCTGCCCTCGATCACCTTGCCGCCCGCGTCGTAGGCGGCGGTCGCCGTGCGAATCTCCTCGACCACGTGCCAGGCAGGGATGTCGATGCCCTGAAACGTCAGGCCGGTGCGTCCACCCGTGGCGGAAGCAATGGACACGTGGTCTTTGCGGGGGTCGGCGTCCACGCCCTTCTCGTCATCATGGCGTCGCACCTCGTCGAACGCGCGTTGCACCAGATCGCGCACAGCCGTCGCGCGCGCAAGGGTCTTCGGACCAAAAGGAGCCGTCGCAGGGCCGAACATGGAAGGAAACCTCCTACCGTGGTTGATTCGTGGCGCATGGTAGGAAGGTTCGCTGGAAGAAGACTGAACGATGGATGAGAGATGTGGTCCGACAGTGCGGATGGCCTGCACGGTCACGCGACGGGCGGCTCCTGCAGCGCGCGCACGATGCGGGGGATCCACGCCCGCGGCGCAAACCGCACCGAAAGCGCCGTGAGCCAGTTCATGATGCCCGCCACGGCCACGGTCTTGCCCAGCATGGTGGCGCGGTAGCCGATGTCGGCGACCTCGGCGGCGCCCATCACCGGCCGAGACGCGAACAGCGGTGAGCCCTCCACGTTTGCGCGCTTGGCGAAGTTCGTGGCGGTGGGGCCGGGGCAGAGGGTGGTCACCGTCACCCCCGTGCCGCGCAGCTCTTCGGCAATGGCCTCAGAGAACGAGAGCACATAGGCCTTGCTCGCGTAGTAGCACGCCATGAAGGGCCCCGGCTGAAACGCGGCCGTCGATGCCACGTTGAGCACCCGCCCCGACTTGCGCGCAATCATGCCGGGCAGGAAGAGCCGGGTGAGGTGCGTCAGCGCCACGATGTTGAGCGCGAGCATGTTGAGATCGGCGCTGGGCTCGATCTCGGCGAACCGACCGCTGGTGCTGAATCCCGCGTTGTTGACGAGCACGCCCACGGGCACGCCAAGGGCCTGCACCGCGTCGTAGAGAGCCTGGGGCGCCTCGGGCTGCGACAGGTCGCTCGCCACCACATGCACCTTCGCGCCGTGCTGGGCGGTGAGCTCGGCCGCGATGCGCTCGAGCTCGGCCTTGTTACGCGCCGCCAGAACAAGCTCGTGGCCGTTGCGCGCCATGATGCGGGCGAGCTCGAGGCCGATTCCACTCGATGCCCCCGTGATGAGGGCCGGTTCGATCATCATGCCGAGCACTTCGGGTCGTGGCGGAGGGTGCCCTGCCGGGCGTCTGTGGGTGCGCGGCAACGTTCACATCGTGTCCGGAAACCGTAACATATGAGCGAAGAACGGTAACAACGGCCTTACATCGCGGCAACATCGCCGCCGCATGCCGGACATCTGCCGCTCGTATGATGGGTCCACGAGGAAGGTGGACGACGATGGACACACTGACAAGCCTGGGCGGGTACTGCTCGAGAGGATATGACCTGGCCATCAAGAGCCTGCGCTCGATGGCCGATCTGGGCGCGCACGAAGCCGTCGGTGGGGGCCGCGACCTGAGCACCCTCAGCCACGAGGCGCAGGTGCTGCTCGAGCAGCGAGCGCTGCTCAGCGAAGCAAAGACGGCAAGATCGGTGGGCGACCTCGCCAAGATGCGCGACTGCATGTCGCAGCTGAAGGCCATTCGCGCCATGCGCGGACTCAAAGCCATCAACCCATTCGCCATGCTCGCCACCGACGCCATGATCGACAGCCTGCAGGTCCATGAGCGCGACAAAGCCTTCGCGCAGCTCAATGACGTGCGCCAAGGTGCAGGACAGGCTCCCATTCAGGTCGGCGACCGCTCCAAGAACCTTCTGCTCACCGCGTTCGCCAAGCGCCCAGAACTTACGATGGCCAATCTCGACGAGAGGTTGCGCGACGCCAATGCGGGTCGTGCAGCGCGGGGAAGCCGCCCCATCGACACAGACACCATGATCTATCTCTGGGCCAATGGAAAGGATCCGCACCACAAGCAGGCCATCGACCCCGCGGCTGTGCACGCGGCGCTCAACATCGACGTCGAGGGATTCGCCGGGGGCTACATGCAGGGTATCGACCGAAACGGTGTCGAGGGCTTGCTCGAGCGTGAGCGCCTCGACGTGTTCAATCGCATTCGAAAGGCCGCCGACCTCGCGCCCGTCGACGCGCTGGCCATGAAGGTCGTTCGGGGAAACGAAGGGCTCGCCGGCTTCGACTTCGACGGCGGCTTCAAGGCCTCGAACGCCACCCGCACGCGCAACGGCCGCGCCCCGCTCACCCGCGAGCAGTACCTCTACGTGCTGCACACCCGCTCGGGAGGGCCATCCCTGGTGTCGCCCCCACAGGTGCCGCCCGACTTCACCCGCGTCAACATGGTGCCCGAGGCGTGAGCGGTGGCGGCGTGAGCGGCAGCAAAGCTGCTGCATACACACATCTTCCCCGGCTCCGATACATGAACCCGCGCTTTGATCCCTGATTTAGGGATCCGGATCAGTTTTGATCCCAAACATTGGAAAGCAACGCCTGTTCAGACCCCGGAAATGCTGAGGAATCTTCTCGTTGCGCACGTTGAGCCAGCTTCGCGGCCTGAGCTTCCTCAATGTGACCATGGAGAGGCGCTCGGAGGTGGCTACGGGCAGCTCACTGTCACATATGTGGCGCGTGAGCGTCCTCGGGTGCGCGTACTGTCACATATGTGGCGCGTGAGCGTCCTCGCGTGCGAGTACTGCCACAGATGTGGCGCGTAACTGCGGTTACGTACCACATCTGTGGCAGTACTCAGTCTGGTGGG
>RGZZ01000342.1 GCA_010028905.1 Pseudomonadota bacterium
GGCGCGGGCGGGTGTCTGCGACGCCCGCGGCAACGCTGCTGAAGCCCAGGCCCTGCGCGACTCGGCCCGCGCCGAGCTCGAGCGTCAGTCGAGCGGAGCAGCCTTCGGGCACCGCCGAGACCTGGCCCGCTTCCTGCTCGACCGCGGTGCAACGGGCGACGCCGCCCGCGCCCTCGAGCTGATGCGCACAGAGGCCGGTCTGCGCGCCGATGCCGACACCCTCGACCTGCTGGCCCGAGCCCTGCTCGCCAACGACCAGGCCGCGGCGGCCCGCGACGCCGAGATGCGGGCCTTGCACTGGGGGCTGCGCGACGCCGAGATGCAGCTTCGCCTTGCCCAGATCGAGGAAACATTGAACCACCCGGAAGCCGCGCGCACCGCGCGCGCGGAGGCGGCGCGCATCAACCCGCTGGCGACAGCGCCGCGCTAGCCACTGGCGAGGTTGTTGAGCCGTTCTCCAAGCGGCTCAACAGGGAGAGGAGAGCGAAGCCGACACCCCGAAGCCCTCGGCATGCGCAGACCCTCCACCCTGGTCGTGCTCTTCCTCATCATGGTGACCGCGATCTGTGCCCGCGCCGAGGAACCCGCCGACAGGCTCGAGAGAACGACAGCGGCGGGCGTGCCGCTGCAGGTGATTCGCGTGAACCTGGCCGACCGGCGGGTGCGTGTGCGCGTCGAGGTGGCCGCAGGCTTTCCGGGCGCTGACGAGCCGTTCGCCGACATGATTGCGCGCACGCGCCCCACCATCGCTGTGAATGGCGCCTACTTCTCGAAGAGCAGTCTCAAGCCGATTGGCGACATCGTCATCGGGGGACGGCTCGTGAGCCAAGGGCTCATGGGTACGGCCCTGGCCATCACCCGTACGAACGAAGCCACCATTCGACGGGTGGAGCGCGATCGCTCGCAGGACTGGTCTGCCTACGAGACCGTTCTCGCCTGTGGTCCCGCACTGGTTCTCGGGGGGCGACCTGATGCACGTCCGCAGGAAGAAGGCTTCCGCGATCCCCACATCATGGGGAGCACCGAGCGTATGGGCGTTGGCATCACGCCAGACCGTCACCTGCTCATCGTGCACACGCTCGCCCCTGTATCGTTCGGCAAGTGGGCCGAGGTCATGCGAGCCCTGGGCTGCAGCGACGCCATGAACCTCGATGCCGGCGCGTCACTGGCCATGTACTACCGCGGTCGCACGCTGATTCCGGCCGGACGTCGACTGACCAACCTGCTCACGGTGAAGATCGAGCGATAGGGCCTGGTCGGCGGAACGAGACCGACGTGCCGCGCGAGGTCCGCCGCCTGACGGCGATGCGCTTCGAGCAGAACCTGTCGCTACTCCAGGCCCCAGAGGCGACGCAGCAGGCGATACATGTCCGGGTCGAACGCGCGCAGCTGGGCGCGGTCGAACGGGAAGAAGTCGTTGGTGCCGAAGAACGCCTCGCTCGACTCGGCGAAGTACTCGTACTTGTTCTCCATGGCGTACGACATGGTCGAGGGCGTGTTGGGGCGCCCCCACCCGTTGCGACGCTCGACGCTGCCGTAGCGACCGCTCGCCTTCGCGCGCTGGTACGCGGCGGCCACCTCAGGGTTCTCGTAGCCCAGCACCAGGGCGTGATAGGCATGCGCAAGCTCGTGGAACACGAAGAAGGGCATGCGCGTCGTCTCCTGTTCGAAGATGGCTGAATTGGTGAACTCGACCCCGCACGCCATCTCGGGGTTGCGCCCGTTCTCGACGAGCCACGCGCGACTCGGGTGATACGCACCGCGGGGCGTGTCGCCGGAATAGGGCGGGGAGAACCAGATCCGCACCCGCCGCAGCTCAGCCAGCGCCTTCACCGGCACGGCGCGCACCACGAGGCCGAGCTGCACCGCGGTGAGGCGCAGGGCGGCGTCGATGTGCGACGACGAATCTTGGTAGAGGCGCTCGTCGACCTCCACGTTCCAGCCGTTGAGCTGCAGGTGGCGATAGGTCGCGCCCGCCCAGGCTGCGCGAGGGTCGAAGTGCAGGGCGATGGCCAGCACGAGCGCGGCCATCTTCATCTTCATGGCGAGACATCGCATGGACACGGAAGATCATTCCTCCCTGCGCGTCTGCTTCGCCCCTTCAAGCGGGCCCCTCCTGCGGTGATGCTCACGGCTTGCCGCGTGCGGGCAGCGATGCAGCGCTGAGCTGCAGCCCCCCATCCCTGACCGAGCAGACATCGGTCACGCACACGATGGCGAACCCATACACGAAGCGGGTACCATGGCCCTGAAGAGGTGACGCCCGTGCTGAACACGCAAAGCATACTCATTCCCACCGATTTCTCGGCCAACGCCCGGCGCGCCGTCGAGCTCGGCATCGAGATGGCCCGCGGCACCAACGCCCGCGTGCACCTGTTCCACGTCATCGAGACGTCGGTCTTCGGCCCCACCTACATTCCCCAGGGGGGCGTGATCTTGCCGGAGAGCCCCGACGACGTGTACAAGCAGCTCGACGCCCTGAAGGCCGAGGTGACGGCAAAGGTGCCCGAGGCCGAGGTGGTGACCGCGGCCGCCATGGGCAACCCGGCCGATGAGATCGTAGCGCACGCCGAGGCCGAGCACGTCGATCTCATCTGCATCTCGACCCACGGTCGACGGGGGCTCAAGCGCCAGGTGCTGGGGAGCACCACCGAGGCCGTCGTGCGACGGGCGCGGTGCCCGGTGCTGAGCGTGCACGGCGCGACAGAGACGCAAGACGGCGAGGCGAAGGGCTGACTGCTGCGCCTGATGACCCGCCCCCCCCGTGGCGTGCCGTCACGGCAGAATGATGTAGGCCGTGGCCGTCACGCCCTGATAGGTGGCCGTGATCTTTACGTTGGTCGTCACGTTGGGCAAGGCCCCAACGAGCGTGACCGCGCCCAGGGGCGAGACGGTCACGAGCCCTGGGGTGTCGCTCGACCAGGTCACCTGGTTCGTCACGTTCGACGGCACACCGCTGTTCGTCACCGCGGTGGCGGTGAGATTGATGGGCGGCTGCCCCTGCGCGAGCACGAGCGTGCGCGCCGGAGAGATGACCAGCGACGCAACGGTGGCATCAGTGGCAGGGAGGTTGCTGAGTGTGAGAGACTGGGTCTGGTCTCCCAGCTGCGCGGTCACCGTCACCACGTCACCGGGCAGGAGACCTCGCACCTGCAGGAGGCCTGATGAGTCGGGGCCGTTCCCGATGTGGGCCTTGCCGCGGATCAGGCCGGGGTCGGAGATGCCGTTGACCGCCACCGACCAGATGGCACGCTGGGTGATGTCTTCCTCGTAGTAGGGCAGGCCGAGAAGATTCCCCTTGGTGCCGTAGCTTCGCACGGCGGTGAGGCGCACCCCTCCCGTCACGTTGGCAGGCGTGATGGTGATGGGGAGATCCTTCGGGGTGACGATGGTTCGCACGAGAAGAAGAGAGTAGGGTGGGTTGAAATAGGTGTTGCCGTATGTAGCGAAGGTGTGGAACGGCGCCTTCTGCACGTCCCCATCACGCAGGTTGAGCACGTACTGACCAACAGTCTCTGCATACGCCCCCGCCCAGTCATCAAAAGCATCCGAGGTCCACACGTACTGCCACCAGGCCCCCAGCCCCCGGATGCCCACGGCGTTCGTCAGGTGATCTTGTGTGGGGCCCAGCGTCTGCAGCTCGGCCACCGTGGGCAGGCGCCACCCGTAGTAGCCATCGATGGGCGCGTTGTACCCCTGAAAAATGATGTTTGCAGCGTCCCCCCAGGTGCACGGCCCGAGGAGGTCGCGCTTCCACATCAGCCCCGTGTTGCGATCGATGACGACAGAGTCGTCCGGCTCGGTGTTCGCGGGCGACGGCTGCAGCAGCAGCAGCCCGGGGAACACCGTCTGCTGGGGGATGAGCATCTGCTGCTGCTTGGCCGACACGTGGAACTGATCGAGATAGAGCTCGGCGTCGGACAGCCTGACGGGAGAGGCCGTCTGAAAGCACGCCTGCAGCAACAGGTTGACCGCCTTCAGCTGGTAGCTCTGGTAGTAGGTGAGCTCGTTCTGCCACGCCTGGAGGGTGTCGGTGTTGATGAACCTCCCCCCATCGCCGTACTTGGGTACCGTCAGCGAGACGAACCCCGTGCCCGTGGCATACCCGAGCTGGGCCTGGCCGATGTCAGGCACCATGGTCTTGTGATTCAAGATGTCGGCGGAAAGTGTGGCATTCTCCAGATCAGACACGTTCAGCGCATCGCTGCTGCTGAGAGACGCGTGCGTCTCGACATTCACTGTCGTGGTGTCGATGTAGGTCAAGGTGTCGCTGAGGTGGGCGCTCAGCAGGGTGGTGAGGGTGTTCTGCAGGGCCGTGAGCAGAGAGTCGAGTTCGGTCTTGATGGTATCGAGCTCGTTCTTGATGTCGCCGAGCAGGCTTTCGATGCGATCGAGCTGCGCCTCGGTTCGCGTCGGCAGACCGATCTCGGCCATGAGCCATCCGATGGCGGCCTGACCCGCATAGCTCTTGAGCGAGGCGCCAAGGCCGCTGAGCAGCCCGGTGCCCACGCTGCTCAGGCTGAATCCGCTCTGCGCGGCCGAGAGCGGAGACGGGTACAACGCGGCGGGCGCGTCGGCCGAGGCCTGGTGCGAGAGGGCGCGCTTGTTCGCGGTCTGGGCGTTCAGGGCCACGAAACCGTCGAACGACCCGTGCCGAGCGGCGGCGGCGAGAAAGGTGCGCTCGTCGAAGCCGTAGGCCCGATTCGCGGCGACGGTGGCCAGCGGGGCGCCGCTCGGCAGCCCCAGGTAGGCGCCCACCTGCTCGTCGGTGGCCGCCTGCGATGCGCGCGGCGCCAGCCGAGCCGCCGACGCCGCAATTGTGGTGGCCGCGTTGATGGTCACCCACGTGTCACCGGCGGCGAGGCGGTCGAGACGCGCCGCGTAGTGCGTGTTCGCGTCGCGGGTGAGCACGACGACGACAGGCCCGCTCGACGGGATGGCGACCAACCGGAAGTAGCCGCCCTGCGTCGTGGTGGTCGAGCCCAGCACCTCGCCCGCGTCGGTCTGCACCTTCACCGCGAGGTTGGCGCGTGGCAGCGGCCCCCCCACGATGCCGGTCACCGTGGCCTGCGACGATGCCGACGACGCCGACAGTGAATCGGCGCCTCCGCCGGCGTTCGACGCGGTGCTGCCCCCGCCGCCTCCGCATCCGCTCAGCAGCATCGACAGCAGAGCGATGCACGCCACGATCTGCAGCCCCCCCGAGACACGTCGGGAAGAGGGCGAAACGACAAGAGAGACAGACGCGCGAAGGCGCGAAAGAGTGGCCACACAAGCGGTGATTCGCATAGCGCAGAGTTCGCTGCGGCGCGCTCCTCCTTCCTTCACCGCCCCCCCCGCGCGACGAAGAGGGAACCTTCCGCAGGCCGTGGCATTGAACCACGATGCGGCCTCGAGCAACGTTTCCGCCCCCGTCGGTTCCCCACTCCCATCGCGCGAGCGCTGGCGGTCTGCTGCTGGCCACGGCACTCATCGCCGCGACCCTGTCGGCTTGCGT
>RGZZ01000343.1 GCA_010028905.1 Pseudomonadota bacterium
GGATGCCCAGGAGAACCCGCGCCCCCCACGCCACTGCCACTGCCACTGCCCGTGCCGCTGCTGCTGCCCGAGCCGTCACCCGCTCCCGCCGCGCCGCCCGTCGATGCGCCGTCAGGAGCGCCGGATCCGTCGACCGGGCCACCTCCCCCGGGAGCCGCGCGCTCACGGGCGACCTGCTCGGTTCGCGCGGCCGCCAGCTTCTTCGCATCGGGAAACGCGTTGGTGAACACCATGACGGTGAAGTCGCGATTGCCGCGGGGCCCCACCCAGGTGCACCGCATGACGTCGGAGGCCGACGCGAGCAGCGTCGAGCGCAAGGCCTGAAAGCGCTTGTTGGCCTTCTCAGACGCATCTTCGATCTGGTCGTCGGTGACCACGATGACCACCATGTTGTCGTGGGCCATGGCGCCCGATTTCTGCGTTCGCTCGAGCACCTCGGCCACCGAGCCGTAGATGTCGGTACCCTTGTACTTGGGCGCCTTCACCACCGTGGGGAAGGTGCTCGTATAGAGGTGCGCCCTTCGCTGCCGAGCGTAGCGTTCCGCAAAACGGGCGTCATCGAACCACGGGTGCAGCCCGAAGGGCACCACCGACACCTGGTCGCCGGCCACCATGAAGTTCTCGAGCATGGGCTCGTACAGGCCGCTGCGCCAGCTTCCCAGCATGAGGTTGCCCACGCTGGCCGAGACGTCGACCATCAGTACGAAGTGGGTGTTGCGATCGCTGATGAGCGGCTGCGTCTGCAAGAGACGTTGCGAGAAGGTCGCAAAATCGAACACCTTGGGTCCGTCGGTTGTTCGCGGCGACTGGGCGTGCGCGGGCGATACGGCCACCGTGACGCAGACCGTGAGCGCGAGCACGAGCCAGACCATCAAGCGAGTGCGTAGCATTTGAGCCTCCCCTCCGAGGTGAGCAGAACCAGGTCGTCACAAGCGACGAAACGCGCGTTCGAGGCGAGCGCGCCGCGCAGCACCGCCTCGCCATCGAAGCGCACGACGCGCAGGGCCGTGCGTCCCCCCTCGAGAGCGAGCAGCAGCACATCGTGCCCCGCGCCATCGAGCAGCAGCTCGGTGAGCCGATCTTCGTTCTCCGGCCGGGGCATGCCCCCCGCCTGCAACCGTGCCGGCCAGGGGGTGAGGGCCACCTCGCGGTAGGCTCGCTGCTGGGTGTCGAACACGAGCCGTGACGGGCCGGCTCCGCGCAGGCAAAGGTCGCTGGCGATGGGCAGGGCCACGGCGTCGTGCGCGCCGGTGTCGACCTCGATCTGGTGAAGTGTGGTCGACGCAAGGTTGCTGTCATCACGCGAGAGCACATGCACGTAGCGCGGCCCGAGCACGGGAGGGCCCGCCGACCCCGGCCCACGCAAGACGTGGGTCTCGAGCCCCTCGACGCGTACGCGCACCACCGCGCCATCGGCGGCGCCATACACCACAAACATGCCATCGAGATGCACGGCCGGGGGGGCGTCGACGCGCGGCGGCGCGGCGATGGCCGCCGACCCGTCGGCGTCAACCGACCCCGGGGCGAACCGCTTCACCTCACCCGGCATGAACACCAGCACCCCGTGCGGCGTGGGCACCGCCGCGCGCGCGCCCTCGCACCCCGTGAGACGCCACGATGCGCTCACATCGTCGGCGCGAAACACAAAGGTCTCTGAGGCGCGATCGTGGCGCTCGAAGATGACGGTGACCATGCCGAAGCCCACAGCCGCATCGATGACCCCACGAAACTCGCGGCCACGCGCCGCCAGGGGAACCGAACGCGCGATGGCGGGGTCGAGCGGGTCGATGGCGCCCCGCAGGCGGAGCGGAACCGAAGCGACCTCGCGGCTCGAGATGAGGAAGGCGCGACCGTAGGCCACGAGCATGTCGAGAATGGCCTCATCGCGATCCTCGAGCATGAACAGGGGCGCCGAGAGCGGCCGCAGCGCCACCGGTCCGCCACCCACGCTGCCCGTGCGCCCCAGCGACCCGTGCAATCCGCTGAACGCGCCGAATGCGCTCACGAGGGGGGCGCCCGCGCAGGTCCAGTCGACATTCTCGCACCGCGTGCGCTCGACCGGGTATACCCGCCCGCAGTTCTCGCAGTGCACCAGGGGGCCATCACACCCCCCACAGGCACCCGCTCCCAGGGGTACGTCGGCGCCGCAGCGCGGACAGGCGTCTGCGGTGGGCAGGCCGCAGCGGGTGCAGAAATGCCCGTCGGCCACGAGGGCTTCGCGACATCCGCGGCAGTGCGTGCCTGCGGCGGGTGCCGTGGCGATGGGAGCCGTCACGCGTCACCCTCCTCGATGCAGATGCGCACCTCGCCCGAGAAGCGCCGACGCGTACCGTCGGGTAGCACAAGCGTGACCGAAGACGCCTGGACAGGGGGCTCCGCCCACCCCCCCGCAGCGCCACCTGTACGCACGGCCTCGTCCTGGGCCGACGTCTCAGGCACCACCGCGCCCACATCATCACCGCGGTTGACGCCGTCATCGAGCAGCGCATCGTCTTCCGGCCCGAGCGAATCGTAGCGATAGACCGCCACCCGTGCGGGCAGCAGCAGCGGCGGCATGCCGTCCCACTCGTATCCGCAGGCCAGGGTCTCGGCCACGTGCCAGTCGAGGGCCGGGTTTCCGGTCGGGCGAGCGGCCGCCGCTGTGAAACGCGCCGAACGCTCGTCGTAGGGCTCGCCCACGCCGCCTACGATGCAGCGCAGCCCGAACCGCTCATGCAAGGCCGACCGAAGCCGCGCCTGCAGATCATTGAACGCGCCCAGCAGCGCAAGGGCGTGGTCGTAGTCGGCCTCCACCATCTCGGCGGGCACGTCTCGCATGCCAAAACCGCGAAACACCGCGGCATCGATGTCGCGCAGGCGCCCGGGCACATCGTCGACCGATCGCCACAGCGCCAGCGCCATGATGCCGCAGCGCCGCAGCTCACATTCGGTGAGCCCGTTGAGAGACTGCTCGAGAAGCTCGAGGCTCATGCCAGCCACGCCATGGGCGCCAACCGCGCCGCGCCGTCGATGCTTGCCTCGAGGCGAAGGGCGCCCCCTTCCGCGCTCACCCGGATGGAGAGCGGACGCGGCGCGCCCGCAGCCTCTACGCGAAGCCCGGTGAGTCGCAGTGCCTGCCCCTCGACCATGCCCATCAGCTCCACCTCCGCCTCCTCTACCAGCTCGAACTGATACTCCTGGGGCCGCATCGACAGCGGGCGATCGGCGAACAGCAGGGGCTGGCGCTGCACCCGCTCACCCTGACGCACCTGCACCACCACGTCGAGGGGGGCCACATTGCGCAGCCGCGCTCGCCAGCTCCAGACCGCGCCCCTCGCGACCGCTTCCATGCGCACGCTGCGATGGCCTTCCAGCGAGATGACGCGGCCAGGGAACAGCGCCTGAAGGCGTTCCTCCACCAGGGGGATGTTCGAGCTGCCTCCGATGGCAAAGACCCAGCCCACGTCGCGGCGTGCGAGACCACATCGGTTGATGAGTTCATCGAGGCGATGCAGGATGCGATCGAGGGCCGGCTGCACGGTGACGTGAAAGCGGCGAAGCGTGATCTCGCCGGGCACCGTGCGGTCGAGCTCGGGCCACGCGGTCTCGCGCACATCGATGCGCCGCGCCGGCTCGTTGGGCACACAGAGCTGCTGCTTGGCCTCCATGGCCGCCTGCAGCGCGCGGTTGCGCACCTTGTCGCCATCGGGAACCCCCTGCCCGAGAAGCATGCCAATCTGGCGCGCCACGTTCTCGGGGGTGGCGTGGCCGCCCCGCAGCGACGAACGGGCGAGGCACTCGATGACCGCGAGATCGGCGCTGCGCCCCCCGAAGTCTTCCGAGTGCAGCGCCTCGGCCGCGGGGAGATCGGTTCCGGCCTCTCCCAGTATCTCGAAGGTCTGCGTCCCCTGAACGATGCGCATGCGCATGAGTGCCAGGTCGGTTGTTCCCGCCCCCGCGTCGACCACACACACCACATCACCGTCTTGAAACGGGCGCTTGAGCAGATCGGGGGCGTCGTGCCCCAGCCGCTGGAACACGTAGAGCGCGGCCGACTCGGGCTCGGTGAGAAACCCGAAGGCCGTGTCCGGATCAAGACGGCCATCCTTGATCTCGCGCTGAAAGACCCGCCGCAGCACGGCCGCATACTTGCGTCGCAGGCTTTCGAAGGCGGTGGGCTCGACGAGCACGGGGAGGGTCACACACCAGCGAACCCCGGTGATGGCCCCCGCGCGCGCCTCGAGGGCCTGCTCGACGCGCTCCTTGACGTGTGCCAGCAGGAAGTAGAGCAGGTTCTCGACGCGAAACACGTCGCCGAAGCGACGCGCGTACGACTGTCCGCCGTGGCGCAGATGCACCTTGAGGTCGCGGGTCACCACCCCGCGACCCAGCACGAGGCGATCCACCGCAGACTTCCCGTAGGCCACCGGTTCCTGGCTGGCCGGGTCGTCGAAGGCGACATAGCAGGGCATGCGGGTCGTTCCCGGTTCGAGCGGCACCGGGAAGACGCTGTCGTCGGTGAGGTCACGCCCATACACCGAGACGTTCTCGGTGCCCACATCGATGCCCACCACGTAGCGCGGCATGAATCCGCCACGGGTCTCGCGCGGCAGCAGCAGGCGAACGGTCACGCTCGGGCCCTCGGTGGGCACCAGGCGCAGGGTGGCCTCTCCCACGCAGGCCGCGCTCCCCGCCAGGCGCACCCCGAGCAGGGCGCTCTTGCCCGCCCCCACCGACCACTCCGGAAGGGTCGCCGCGTCGAGGGGCCGCCCGCGGATATCGCTCACCGTCACCCCCTCCGGGGCCTCCACCGCGCGCAGACGCACGGGTCGCCCCCCTTCGTTGCGCAGGTGAAGCTCACGCGGGGGGCTGTCCCAGTCGAGCACCAGCAGCTCTTGAACGGTCGTCAGGCGCCCCTCGGTCTCTGGGCAGAGGTGGATGCGAAGCCCCTGACGTCGCTCCTGACGCAGATGCCAGCGCGCGCCACGCACCCCGTCGTCGGTGATGAGCACGGCGTGCAGGGTGAGTGGCGTCGTGCGAGAGAGGGCAAGGTCTTCTCGCAGCCGGAAGCGCAGGCTGCACCCCTCGGGAGACGCGCGAAGCGGCAGGGGTTCAACGCCAGCGGGCAGCTCGAGCCACTCGATGCGGGCCTGCACGGGACGCGCGCCCTGCGCGGCGACCACGATCTCGTGCTCACCCTCGAACGGCGTCGGCAACAGAAATCGGACGTCGGTGGCTCCCACCAGCGCGCTGGTCTGCGTACCGCAGGTGGCGCAGAAGGCCCATGCGGGGTGGAGCACCGCGCCGCACGCGGAATTGCGGCAGGCGAGAGGGTCGCTCATCGAAGGGGCCTGCAAGGAGAGCACCGGGATCGCACCCTGTGTGCTTCGGTCTGCCCCGAGCCGCCCCCTGCGGGGGGGGCGCATGCCGAAGAGCAGCGGAGAGATCCGCCCGAAGGCCGCGGGCGGGACCGCAGAGGAACAGGCGACGAGGCCGCGGGCGGGACCGCAGAGGAAC
>RGZZ01000344.1 GCA_010028905.1 Pseudomonadota bacterium
GGGTCTCGGAGAAGACCCTCGCCTTCATCGATGCCGCCCTGTCCAAGCGGGGCGCGCCCTACATCCCGGGCTCGTGCGGTCCCAGCGGGTTCGATTGCTCCGGTCTCGTCTGGCGCAGCCTCAAGAATGTGGGCGTCGACAACGCCCGGGCCTGCGCGCGATACATGCAGGCCGACTACAAGCAGACGGCGGTCACGCGCGAAGAGCTGAAGCCCGGCGACCTCGTCTTCTTCTGGTATCCGAACAATCGTGGCATCGAGCCGCCCAAGGCCTCGCACATCGAGATCTACCTCGGTGACGGCCGCACCATGGGCACCGATGGCACGGCGCACCCGGCCCGTGTCAAGGACATGGACTGGAAGCACTTCGTTGGCGGGGCCCGGGTTCCAGAGCTGCAGGCCTGATCAGGCCGACGAGCCGCGCTGGGCGCTGACGCTCTTCTTGGAGGGCCTTCGTTAGCGTATCGCTAAGGTGTGCGCGTCGCGGCAGACGCGTTGTCGAGAACCCGCAGCGCCGCTGCTTCGCCGTCTTGAATGCAGTCCGGGATGCCGATTCCGCGATAGGCCGCGCCCGCCAGGAACAGCCCAGGCAACGCGCTCACGCGTTCTT
The DNA here is from genome assembly GCA_010028905.1 of Pseudomonadota bacterium. Lineage (NCBI taxonomy): Bacteria > Pseudomonadati > Pseudomonadota > Pseudomonadota bacterium. Next base: position 610 of record RGZZ01000344.1, read on the forward strand.
CGATGCGCTTCATGCGCGCTGGATGCCCGACGTGGTACTGCGGCATGGCACGAGGCCAGCGGTGCACCCACGTCCGCCACGGCGGCGCAGAGAAGCCGATGATGGCGCGCATCTCGTCGAGGGCGCGGTCGACCAGCGCGTCGTCGTCGAGGTCGAGAATCGATTCACGACCGTCTCCGCCGACGTAGCAGCGCAGCAGCACCTGGTCGTCTGGCGCGCGCCCTGGCCACTTGCTGCTGGTGTAGGTGCAGGCGAGGAGGTCGCGCTTCTCCGGGCGTGGCACCACGAAGCCGTAGGCAGCCAGCGCGCGGGTGACCGCCTCTGTCGCGCGGATGCGCGAAGCGTCGAAGGCCATGGTGATGGTGGCGGTCGACACGTACTCGATCTGGCGCAGCATGCCCGCCACAGACGGCGCTCGATCGGCGATCAGATCGGCCGCGGTGAAGGCGGGGGCGCAGACGATCACGGCATCTCCCTCCCAGGTACGCTGCGCGAAGCGTGCCTTCACCTTTTCGGTGAAGTCGAGCGATTGCACGGGGGCGTCGGTCGTGATTGTGACCCCCAGCTCGCGCGCGGCCTGGGCGGTGGCCTCGACCAGATCGATGAGGCCGGCGCGCAGGCTGAGGAACAGCCCCGAGGGACCTTTCCCCGAAGGAGGCGGTGCCTTGGCCTGGGCCGTCTTGGCGGCGAATGCGGCACGCAGCAGGCTGCCGTGCTCGCGCTCCATCTCGAGGTAGCGGGGAAAGGTGCCCTGCAGGCCGAGACGTTGCCCATCACCCGCGTAGATGCCTGCCAGCAGCGGTTCGACAAGCCACTCGAAGCCCGCGCGACCGATGCGGCGGGTGAAGAAGTCGGCCATGCTGACGTCGCCATCGCCGCGGCGTCGGGGAATGAATGGCTCGAGCCCCATGCGCGCCTTGGCCAGCCAAGACAGCAGCGGGGTGCGAATGAACGGTTTGATCTCGGTGGGCACGAAGGTGCTCATGCCGCCAGGAATCTCGAGAAGCCGCCCGCGCTTGACGATGAAGGTCTTCTGGAAGCGGGGATCGGTGCCCACCACGTCGGCGTCGATGCCCAGCTCGCGACAGAGGCGCATGGCCGCGGGCTTGATCGAGATGAAGGCGTCTGGGCCGGCCTCGACGATGAAGCCGTCTTCGCGCTCGGTCTTGATCTTTCCACCAAGACGCGTCGACGCCTCGACCAGCTCGCACGTGAGCGCCACGCCGCGGGCGCGGGCTTCCAGCGCGAGCTTGCGCGCGGCCGCCAGACCCGCGATGCCGCCACCTACGATGAGAACCCGCACGTACGCCCGCTCCTCAAGGGAAGTTCATTGACTCGGGCCCTTTAGGCTTCGCGCAGACGTGATCCTGCGCAGAAGAGAAGGCGCGGAGCGTCTGACGGGGGGAAGCACAGGGGAGGGCTGGCGCAACGGCGAACTTCCTCTTCAGGAGCGACGCAGCTGCATGAGCACGCCATCGAAAAGCGAGAGGTCGCACGAGAGCCGCCCCGTGGCCCCCGTGTCGATGCACGGTGTGGGCGAGGCGCATCGCACGTCGGAGGGGCGGGGAGGCACCCGCAGCGCGCCGCATGAGAGTCCGGCCGCGCGAGGCCCCTCGGCGGCCTCGAAGCCCGCGCTCCCGAGCGCCTGGCTGAAGGCCGACACGCACGAGAGCGGCAATCCACTGCTTGCCTTGACGTCGCATCACTACGCGGCCAGCGACGGTGCCCCGCCCGTCGTGCAGGGCGGCACGTGCCCGATCGACGCGGCCCGCACCCATCACGAGGCGGCCGAGAAGCAGCACGCCCAGGTCTGGCACAGCCCAGACGACGTGGCACGAAATCTTGCGCGAAACGGTGATCTCGCGACCTGGTCGAAGCCGCAGCTGAACACCCTCGATCGTCTCGCCGCAACGTCCCCCGCCTGGGAATCCAAGGTCACGTCGGCCGTGGCGAAGTACGCCAGCGGCGTTCGCGATCTCGACGAGATTCCCACGCGCCCCGCGATGCAGCGGTTGCTGCATGACCATCTCCTCGATGGCCTCGACCAGCGATGCGTCCTTCCCACCCCCGAGGTGGAGCAGGCCAGACAGCATCTCGACGGGCTGGTCGACGCCAAGGTGGGGCGGGCGCTCGACAAGCGGCTGCAGGGCGCGGAAGGCGATGACGCCCTCTCGCGCTCGTTGGGCGGCTGGGTGGGCGATGTGCGCAAGCAGCAGCTGAAGCAGCCGGCCCTGGCAGACATGCTCGAGCGCTCCGCCGAGACTCGCGCCGACAGTGCTCAGAGGAGCGGTCGCTTTGAAGACGTGCGCCGCGCCGACGACGGGCCGGTTCGCCAGCTGGGCAACCTGCTGTCAGACGGTGCCGACGCCACAGGGGGCGCCATGTCGGCGACGGCCGACACGATTGCCCCCTTGGGCGACAAGCTGCCAGGGGGGCTCGGGCTCTTCGTGAACACGCGGGTGACCGCGGGTTTTCTCGACGCGGCGGGCAGCACGGTCTCGAGTGTGGGGCATTCCGGCACCTACACGGGCCTGGGCAAGATGGTCTACCACGGCCTCGATCTGAACCCCATCACGGGAATTCCCTCGCTTGCGCTCAAGTCGGCCTTCAGCGGCCGCTCAGTGCGTGATGTTCTGGGTGATGACCTGGGGTTCGCCAAGAATGTCGGCACGGGATTTGTGTCTGGCTATGGCGACTCGTATCGAAAGTACGGCGCAGAAGGAGTGGTAGGGCACGTCTCGTTCGACGTGCTGAGCCTCGTTGCCTCAGACGGGGCCGGCGGCGCAGCCAAGGCGGCGGTTGTCGCGCGACTTGCCGAGGCGGGCGAAGCGATTCGCGCCAGCTCGCTGGGGCAGCGCATCGCCACGAAGGCCGGCGTGGGGGCTGAGGCGCTGACGGCGGGCGAGGTGGGCTACGTCACCGCGGCCACGCGGCGGGGAAGGCAGATCTTCAACGACGCCCGCATGGCACGCGAGGCGTTGCCTCCTGGCCTCGAGTCCATCGTGAAGATGGCGGGAGGGCGGGCGGAGCAGCAAGACGAGAAACAGGGCTGAGCCTTCACCTGGATCGGTTCCGCGCCCATGAGAAAGGGGCCCCCGTCGTGAGACGAGGGCCCCTGTTCGTTCGCTGAAGGGCGAAACCGGTCTTCTGAAGACCGGTCGCGCTCTCGCTACAGGCCGGGGATCGATCCGCCGAGATCGGGCAGTGCGGAAGAGTACCCGAATGAGTCGCCGTTGTTGACCACGGTCGGGCCTGCGCCAGCGCCACCGAAGCCTCCGACCTCGTGGAAGCCGGTGGTGCAGATGTCGCTGGCTGAGGTGGTCTCTACATGTCCAGTCGTGTTGTTGAACGAGTAGAGGGGGATGGCGTTCTGCAGCTGCAGATGGTTGGCGCCTGGCCCACAGCCGCTGTTGCTCTGGGTCTGGCCGGACCAGCCAAACAGAGCGCTGTTCGCGGGAGGGGCAGACGTGAAGGACGGCTTGTATGTGCTGATGTCGTTGAAGATGCCAGGGGAGTTGACGAAGGCGAAGTTCAGTCCCATGAAGGAGCCTGCGAGAGGTTCGGGGGGGACGTGGCCGTTCGTCGTTGTGAACACGCTGTTCTTGATCTCGAGGTGGTAGCGGCCGTCAACGCCTCGCGCAGTGGTCATCGTGACCTTGCCACCATCGCTGTAGAAGGTCGTGCCGTTGAGCTGATGCGTGGTCTCCCAGGTTCCCGTCAGCTGCGTGGCGCTGGTGGCGCTGATCACGCCGGAGAGGTGGAGCAAGGTGCTGCCGCCACCATAGTCATTGTTGTAGGTCACCTCTCCGGTGTAGGAAGTGATCTTGGTGGTGTAGATCTTGAAGAGCTCGTCGGTGTAGGTCGCGTCGATGGTCTGGCTGCCGTCTGGCAGGTAGGGCCCCAGCACGACGTGACAGCGGTTCACGTCTCCTGAAGCGTCGACTGCGAAGTAGGTGTCGATGACCTGTGAGCCATCTGGGTTTGCGTGGCCCTGGGTTGTCGAGGCGGGCTCGATTGAGGTGAATGAGGTGGGCACGGGTACGCTCGACTGGCTGGTCATCACTGGCGTGCTCTGCGACACGAGCACAGGGGGCGATTGAGAGATGATGACGGGGTCGGTCTGGCCCGTGATCACGGGAGAGGTAGGGAAGGTGTACACGACGGGCGGCGGGGTTGCCTGTGCCTGCGGCAGCCAGGCGCCTTGCTGACCTCCGAAGGTGTAGTCGATGCCACCGCTCTTGGGGAACGAGATGGTACCGACCTGCTGACACGACCCCGTTGGGTCCTGACAGGCAACGTTGATGAATTCAGTGCCATCTGGTTTCGTCACGGTGGGGCCGAAGTTCACCGCCAGGCCGAGGGCGGCGCTCGGAGCGGCGCGCTGGGTGGTTGAAACGAACTGTGTGGTCACCGACCCCGAGGTGGTGGCGGCCGTGCTGCCGTCGTTGAGTGTCTTCACCGTCGTCTGGCCGCCGTTCGCGCTGATCTTCACCACGCGTTCCGGCTGGATGCTGCCGGCGATGACCCAGGCATTCCCCTGGCTGTCGGTGGCGATCTGCTGGGGGACGTCGTCAACGACGATGTCGACGGGGTTGGCGAGGTTGCTGTCAAATCGCGTGACGAGGTCGTGGGCCGAGTCACTGGTCCAGACGTTGCCGTTCTTGTCCAGGGCAAGGCATCCGCCGGAGCCGATGACGAAGGTCGAGTTGTCGGCGTGCTTGAGGGTGACCGGCGTTGTCGTGCGTGCGCCCTGGGTTCCCCCCACCACGATGACGCCGGGCTGATTGGTCATGTAGCTGCCCACATAGACCTTGCCGTTGGTTCCGCACACGATGGCCGCGGGCGTGAATCCGCCACCCAGGCTGCCAGCAGTCAGAGCGAT
>RGZZ01000345.1 GCA_010028905.1 Pseudomonadota bacterium
CTCTTCGTCATCACGTTCATCATCGCGGTGGCGTTCAGCCTCGCCCTCATGTCATACCAGCACTGGCTCTTCAGCCGGCGGGCGCACAACCGCCAGATCGCCCGCAACCTGGCCGAATCGGCGGCGGCCCTCGCTGTGGCGCGCATGGTAGGCGACCCTTCAGCAAACGATGACGACGGTCTGGGAAGCTTTGGTACCCGTGACGATATCAAATCCGTGGTGACCCTCACGGCGCCCGGCACCCCTGTACTGTCGACAGAGCAGGCCCTCGCCGCGCTCGACAGAGACCCCGGCGGAGGCGAGGGCATCGCCTACGTGTGCTTCGCGCCGAGCGTGAAGATCCGCCACAGACTTGCACGCCTGTCGAGACACAACATCACCGACGCCAGCGTGCCTGGGGTCGACCTGCGAATCCCACCTCACGCAGCGCAGGTCATCGCCCATGGCGTCTGTCACGGCGAGGTCCAGGAGATCGAGACCGTGATCTACGTCCCTCCCCTTCCCCTCGCGCTCATGGCCAGCGGTCCCATCAGCACCACGGGAAAGGTCGAGGTGACCGGGCTGCGCGAGGTGCAGGCCTTCAATGGCTCGGTGGAGAGCATCCCGCCCCAGAAGCGCGCCCATGTCACGGTCGTGTCGAACAGCGGTGCTGCCCCGGCCATCCGGATGGCGGCCGCAGCCATCTACGGGAGCCTGCAGACCGTGGGCACTGTAAGCCTGGGCCGCGATACATTCGTGAGCGGGGGGGTTCGCCAGCACGCGAATCCTGAATACATCCCAGACATCAACGTGGACTCGATCGTCAAGCAGGTCGAGGGCAACGGCTATACCCTCGAGGTCTCGAGCTCAGGTGACCTGACGGTGGACTGGCCGAGCAAGAGCTCCGGCAGCCTCACCGTGAACGGAGACCTGTCGCTGGAAGGTGGAACCCTGTGCGTCAACGGCAACCTGCACGTCACTGGCTGCGTGAAGGGAGACGGATGCGTCGCGGTAAAGGGGAGCACGACCATCGACAAAGGAGCCACGCTGAATGCCGACAACGTGGTGGCGCTTCTCTCCTGTGGCCCGATAAGCCTGAAAGGCACCAGTCGGACGAGCAGCTTCATCCAAGGGCTCGTCTACTCCGAATCAGGGGTGAGCGCCAGCCACCTCACGATTCTCGGAGGACTCATCACCAACAGCGCGGGCACCTCCGCAGACGCGGGGGTGGTCTCCCTCGATGACGCAACCGTGGTTGCATCGCCCCTGGCGACGAAGAAGATTCGGGCCAACGCGCCCTTCAAGTCAGACCTCGACGACGATGTCACGATCTACACCGGCTATGTCAAGCCTGATGCGAGCGACCCGACAGGGAGACGCAAGGTCTACCGCGGCACCGCCATCGCCTACTGGAACAATCCTCACGACAAGGACGAGCCCTATGATCGCGCGAACGTCGGGCGATTCATGAGCACGAACATCTCAGACATCGTGCAGGGCATCAAGGCCTATGATCTCGCGACAGAAGGGGGCATCACCGACCTTCTCAGCGTCAATACCGGCCACAACATCACCTCGCAAGGACGAGAGGGAGAGGTCTACGACTACTTCAGACGGCTGGCCCTCGGCGACCCGTCGACCGCGCTGGTCGAGATCGACGTGAACCGTCTGCTGAAGACCGTCAAGCGTCCTCGATTTCTGCTCTGGCGTCCGCTCTGAAGCAAAGCCTCCCCCTTCTCACAACGGCATCGGCTCTGCTATGCTGGTGGGGTGACATCTGAGCGCCTTCCGCCCCACGGCCATCGCAGACGCACCGCCGAACGCGGCTCACTTGCCACCACGCTCTTCGTCATCACGTTCATCATCGCGGTGGCGTTCAGCCTTGCCCTCATGTCGTACCAGCACTGGCTCTTCAGCCGTCGCGCCCATGACCGGCAGGTCGCGCGCAACCTGGCAGAGTCAGCAGCGGCCCTCGCCGTGGCGCACATGCTCAAAGATGCGGAGAGCAGCAAAGCGCCGCCAGACTCTCTCGGCACGTTCGGCGCACAGAACGATTTCGACAGCGTGATCACCCTCACCACGCCCGGGAGTCCCGCGCTCTCCAAGGAGCAGGCCCTCACCGCCCTCTCGCGAGACCCACGCGGAGGCGAGGGCATCGCGTATGTCTGCTTCGCCCCCAGCGTCAAGGCCAGATACCATCTCACGCGGCTCTCTCGCAACAACACGTCCGACTCAAGCGTTGCGGGCGTGGGGGCGCGAATCCCCCCCCACTCGGCTCAGATCGTGGCGTACGCGGCGTGCCACGGCGAGATCTACGAGATGCAGACCGTGATCTTCGTGCCGCCCGCCCCGCTTGCACTCATCGCCAGCGGCGACGTCGATACCACGGGCGGTCTGGTGGTGACCGGCGTGAGCGACGCGCGCGCCTACCCGGGAACGCCCGCCACCATTCCCGTCGCAAAGCGGCGAACGACCCTGGTGGTGTCGAACAGCACTGCAAGCGACGCGGTCTGCCTCGGCTCTGGAGCCTACATCCGCGGACGCGTGCAGGCCGTGGGCGGTATCAGCATCGCGAAGGGAAACGTGGTGACCGGCGGGGTCGTGCCCAACGCGCAGGCCGTCGAGCTGCCTGACATAACGGTCGAGAAGGCGAGGAGCGAGTGCTTCGCGGACGGCAACGGCCTGCGCTGCCTCGACGTCAGCGGCAGCACCGGCGATCTCGAGGTCGACTGGTTCAACCATGCCACTTCCGGGCTCACGGTGAACGGAGACCTGATGCTCGAAGGCGGCACGCTGGTGGTCGACGGTGATCTGCACGTCACCGGCACCGTGCACGGCGATGGCGCCATCATCGTCGACGGCTCGGTCACGATCGACCGCGGCGCAACACTGAACGCCGACACCTCGTACGCCCTCATCAGCCGAGGGCTCATCACGCTTCGCGGACAGGTGCGCAACAGCAGCTACGTGCAGGGCATGGTCTACTCCGAGACCGGGGTGAAGGCGGCCCATCTCACCATTCTCGGAAGCCTCTTCACGCGCAACAGCAGCGGCAGCGGATCCGTCGCCCTCGATGATGTGAATGTGGTGTGCGCGCCCCTGGGGCTGCGATGGCCCATCGGACTCCCCTTCAGCACAGAAGCAGACGATGACGAGACCATCATCGCCGGGATGGCCCGCCCCTCGGCAGGTGGACAGCTGCTCTACAGCCTGACGGCAATCCCGTTCAAGACCGACGGCGGCAAGACGTGGCCGTGCGGCGAAAAGGCAAGATTCACCACCCTGCCGCGAAACGAGCTCGTCGAACGACTCCTGAGCTTCGACGACGGCGCTCCTCACCCGGGCGCAATTGGCGGAACGATACGCAACCGCGCCGGAAGCCGAGGATCGATGGACAACCTCAACAGCTACCTCAACCTCCTCGCGACCCCCCAGAAGGACCCGCGCCATGCGGTGAGCTTCGACGCGAACAAGCTGCTCAAGCGCACGCGAACGCCGCGCTTCCTCATCTGGGCGCCGCTCTGACCCAGCGCAGACGCCCCCCGGCCTGACCCGGAAGCGCTCTCAGCGTCGCCGGCTTCGCTTCAGCGACGCGAGGAACCCCGGAAGCGGCTGCGTGTTGACGACGTCGTCTGCCGTTGCCCAGCCTCGTCGCGCCACGGGTATGCCGAACGCGTCCGGATACGCCATGTCGGCGATGGCGTGCGCGTCGGAATTGATGCAGATCTTCGCGCCCGACCGCAGCGCCAGGCGCACGTGCTCGTCGCGCAGGTCGAGTCGACGGCCGTGGGCGTCGAGCTCGAGCACGGTATGCGTGCGCACCGCCGCCGCGATGCACGCGTCGAGATCGATGTCGACAGGCGGGCGCTCGCCCAGCTTTCGCGCGGTGGGGTGGAACCACATGTCGACGTGGGGGTTCTCGAGGGCGCGAATGACCCGTTGCGTCTGCGCGTCGCGCGGCAGGTCGAAGTGATGGTGGATGGCCACCCCCACGAAATCGAGCGCTGAAAGGGTCTCGTCGTCAATGTCGAGGCTGCCGTCCTTGCGGATGTTGACCTCGGCACCGCACAGCACGTGCACCCCCAGACGATCACGATGGGCCCGTATCCACGCCATCTGATCGCGCAGCTTCGCCTCATCTGATCCACCCGTCATCGCGAGATCGCGGGTGTGATCGGTGATGGCGATGTACTCTAGCCCAAGACGTCGCGCCTCATGCGCCATGTCTTCGATGCTGTCGTGACCGTCGGTCCACGACGTCTGGATCTGCACGTCGCCCCGCAAGGCGCCGCGCTCGATGAGACAGGGCAGGCGCCCATCTCGCGCCGCCTCGATCTCCCCCTGATCTTCGCGAAGCTCCGGGGGGATGTACGCGAGGTCGAGAGCAGCATGGATCTCCTCCTCGGTGAGACCCGCCACGCGAACGTCGTCGTCAACGCGAAACAGACCGTACTCGTTGAGCTTGTACCCCTTGGCGATGGCCAGCCTGCGCATGTGCACGTTGTGGGCCTTGCTGCCCGTGAAGTAGCACAGCGCGGCCCCCAGCGACTCTGCGGGAACGACGCGCAGATCGGCATCGAGACCGTTGGCGAAGCGCACTGACGCCTTGGTGTCGACGCCGCGGGCATGCACGTCGACCACCTCGTCAAACCCCACGAACGCTTCGATGACCGATTCGGGATGCTGCGACACCACGAGGAAGTCGACGTCACCGATGGTCTCGCGGAAGCGACGCAGCGATCCGGCGATGACGCAGGTCTGCACCGAGGGCAGCGCCCGCAGACGCGCCTCGATGGGACGCACGTAGGCAAGGGCGTCGATGATGGGAAGACGACCGTGCCCCTCGCGCACGAAGGCGATGCCCTTGAGCACACGTTCCTGCGTCTTGCGGCCGAAGTGCGGAACGTGCTCGAGGCGCCCCTCGCGCGCCGCCCGCTCGAGATCATCGAGGGTCTGCACACCCAGCTCGGCCCACAGGAGCTTCACCGTCTTGGGACCGATTCCGTCGACCCGCGTCAGCGCGGCCACATCGACGGGAAATCGCTCGCGCAGCGCCTGCAGCGCACCGATGGCGCCGGTGCGGAAGAGCTCATCGATCTTGGCGCTGATGCTCTTCCCCAATCCGGGAACCGCGTCGAGCGCCTTCGCCCCGCCCTCGCGCCACACATCGTGCAGGCGCCGGGGAAAGGTGGAGACAGCCTGCGCGGCCTTGTCATAGGCGCGAGGCTTGAAGGCGATGCCGTCCATGTCGAGATAGATGGCTATCTCCTGAAGCGCCTGGGCGATCTCCAGATTGGTCACGATGCGATCGGTCATGCGCGGTGCTTCTCCTCACGGCGGCCACCCCCTGCCCGAACAGTGGCGCGCAGCCCGTGTTCAAACTCTGTTCACATCTCGTTCATCGATTGTTCTCATCGCGGTCACAGAACGTCAACACCGCAGCGGTAGCCTCAGATCAAGACAGCACGCCCGGCGCACCCGCATCACCGGATCGCGAGCCCCG
>RGZZ01000346.1 GCA_010028905.1 Pseudomonadota bacterium
GTACCCCAACAACTTCGAGGGCGTGAAGCTGAACACGAGCTGGGAATCTTCCGACAAGCGCACTGCCGCCTCGGTGAGCTGGGCGCAGTTTCACCAGGTGAGAGCCGACCCCCCGGAACAGACCACCACCGTGGGCAACATCGACTCGATGTACCCCATGCTGCTCGGCGGAGGCACGGAGCGAGGGCGCTTTCCGGGATTCCTGGCCGACGTGAAGCACACGTTCAAGCGCTCCGAGCTGATGGTGGAAGGCATGTACTCCACCAACAGCACCCCGCGGGGCGGATCTCCGCTCAATGCCTACAACCAGCCGCAGTTCGAGTACGGCTTGCGCGCCACGTACCCCATCGATCCGCGCGTGAACCTGCGCCTCGGCTGGTACCACTCCCACTGGCCCGGCAACCAGGGCATCGCCCTCACCAACGTCAAGCAGGCCGTGACCCATGTGGGCTTTGACTTCACGCTCTCGCCCAGTCACACCATGAATCTCGATCTGCGTCTCATCGACATGCGCGACTTCGTGGGGTCGACCAGCTACAACGCCAATCAGCTGTTCGTCAACTCGGTGTTCAAGCTGCAGTAGTCGGAGCCTACTAAGCGCAGCACGCGAACAGGAGGCGCGACATCCTACACGCTGTGCGCGAAGGGATCAGCGGGCCAGCGGAACCCCGCCGGCTGGGCGTTTCTGGCATGCAGCTCACGCGCCAGCGTGCCGTGCAGGCGGGCCCACTCCTTGCCCAGCGACGAGTCACGCTTCGCCGGCTCGAAGGCGAGGTTCTTCGTCTGCAGCGGGTCGGCCACCATGTCGTACATTTCTTGCTCGATGGCCGTGCCATCGGAGCTGAAGTAGACCGCGTACATCCAGTTCTTCTCGCGCACAGCGCGGATCTCGACCGGCACATCGTGCTTGACGTGGTTCTGGCGCTGGAAGTTGACGCCGCCGCTGAAGCAGTACACGATGGAATCTTGCACGCTGGCGGCGGGGTTGCGCAAGATAGGGGTGAAGTCCTTGCCCACCCACCCGAGACGTCCGCCTGTCTGTGCCGGGATGCCCGCAATGGCGGCCACGGTGGGCAGCACATCGGCGTGGCAGATGAGCGACTCAGTCTCGAGCGGAGATGAGAACCACTTCGGGTACGAGACGATCATCGGCACGTGGATCATCTCTTCGTACGCCGCATACACCTTCTCGCGCATGCCGTGCGAGAGGCCGTTCTCACCGTGGTCGGCGAAGCGGACAATCATGGTGTCGTCGGTGAAGCCGCGAGCGTCAAGCGCGTCGAGGATCTCGCAGATGTGCTTGTCGACCAGCTTCTGCAGACAGGCGTAGAAGTTGACGTAGGCCAGGCGCCACGATCGAAGCCATTGGGGAAGTATTCGATGTCGTGGGGGTTGACCAGTGAGATGATGAGACAGAACGGCTTGTCGCCTTTGTAGGTCTTGATGAAGTCGAGGATGGAGGTCCCCCACCTCTTCACCTGCTTCGCGTCGCCCGGCGACATGCCGTGCACGAAGCGACCGTCGTTGTTTGCCCAGCCCCCGCACAGGGTGGTGACATCGGTGATGCTGTCGCCCGCGTCGGGCGGGTTCCACCCTGGCACGCCGTAGGCCTTGCGAAGGTGCTCTGCGTCTGCGTCAGTCCAGACGTCGCCGATGGGCAGGGAGTTGTGCCACTTCCCCTTGTACTCGACGTGGTAGCCGGCGTCTGCCATGAGGCGGATCAGGTTCTGCTGGAAGGTCTGCAACTGGCCCCCCGTGGGCATGAGCGAGGGCGGCGAGAACGTCTCTGTGACCCCATGTACCGTGGGATACGTGCTGGTGAGAAGGGTGGCGCGGCTGGGGGTGCACTGACACGCCGCGGTGAAGGCGTTCTTGAACTCGATGCCGTGGCGCTTCAGTCGGGCGAACGACGGGAGGTTCTGCTCGACCCAGCCGGCTGGCCAGTGCTGAGGCTGGCGCTGCTGGTCGGTGAAGAGCAGCACGATGTTCGGACGCTTGTCCTTGCGCCCCGGCGCTGCGGAGAACGCCGCCTGTCATTGAAGGGCAAGCAACGAGAGCGCGCTGGCGCCGGCCTGGACGAACTGACGTCGGTTGATGGACATGGCTCCCCCTGGGGGGGATGATGGCGGGGTGCGCCGGATCAGATGCAGCCGTCGTGGGACTTCCCGGCGACTGTGACGAACTCGGGCTTGGGGTCGGGCCCGTTCCATCGCGCGGTGGCCCGGGCGAAGACCAGGGTCATGGCGCGGCGTCGATTCGGGGTGCGGTTGTCGTAGGTCTCGTGCAGGACCATGCTGTGGTGACAGGTGCCGCTCCCGGAGCTCACCTCAACCGCCACCTCTTCGAGCCCCTCGGTGGCGTCGGTGCGGTGCGAGCCACGAAGGAAGCGCATGCAGCCGTTCTTCACCGTAGAATCGTCGAGCGCGATCCACAGCGTCATGACGTCATCCGGATTGATGGGCCAGGATGGTGCATCGCGATGGGCCCGCTTGGCCGAGCCGAAGCAGGCCGGTTTGCACAGCATCTGGTCGACGAGCAGCTTCACGTCGGGGCCTAGAAGCGTGGTGGCGATGCGCACGACGTTCGGGTGCGTGCACAGCTCTGCAAAGACAGGGTCGAAGGTTGTGAGGTGGCGGATCTTGCGAATGCCCATGCGGCGGTCGACCGCCAGCGGCTTCCCGAGCTCCGGTTCGGTCTCGGTATGCTCTCGCGGAAAGTCTACAACGCCGAGCAGAATGTCATCGGCGCGCTTGCGCAGACGTTCGACTTCGGCAAGCTCGAGGACGTCGTTCACGCGAACGAAACCGTCTTGCCAGAACGCATCGACCTGCTGGGCATTTATCAGGGGCGTACTCTGCATCGTTGCGCCGTCTTTCAACGAACGAAGCAAGAATCCTACCCCGAAGGCCCCGCGGTCTGCCGTCAGGTTTTCAGAGACCTGAAGCCCCCGCAGACCCCGGCTAGCGGTGCTTCGAGCGCAGACGGCCTTGCATGGCGAGGGCGGCGGGCTCGATGATCCAGCTCAGCTCGACGTCGCACGCGCGCGCAATGGCCGCTACACGCGCCACATCGAGATGGACCACGTCACCGTTCTCGAGCTTCGAGACCGGATTGGCCGCTGTATAGCCACACTGCACCGCCACCTCTACCTGAGACAGGCCGGCTGCGAGCCGAGCCTCTCGGATGCGTTGGCCGACTGCCAGGCGGATGGATTCAAAATCGAGTGGTTTTCTCTTCTTTGCCATGGGGATGGGCATTCGCTGCTTTGCTCGAAGCCCCTCCTCGATATGAGAATATTTTTTTTTCATATCGAACAAATGCATTGACCCAAACACGCCGGCACAGCAGCCGTCATGCCTGCGGCAGGCGGGTGTGTACACAACGCCTGACGATGGGTACCAACCTCATGGCGACGGTACGTGACCCCAACGCGAACCAGCGCCTCGCACAAGCCCGGCGGCGACGCAAGAAACGCGGCGCCGACCCAGGAAAGAGGTCAAGAAGCAATGCTTGCCAGACGTGAATCCAGACCCCTTCGCGCATTCGCCGACCCGATGCTCGGCATGCTCGACTCGATGCGTGATCTCCAGCAATCCATGTCGGGACTCTTCGGCGACCTGTGGCAGGGCGTGCCTGCCCCAGGGTTTGAGGGGAACCTGGCGCCCGTGAACAGCTATCGGCGGGGAGACGACTACGTCGTGGAATGTCCCCTGGCCGGGGTTCGCAAGGACGACATCGACGTCAACATCGACGGTGATGTGCTGACCATTCGCGCAACGGTGCGCGAGCGAGAGGAGATCAAGGACGAGGCCTACCATCTGCGTGAGATCCGCCAGGGCGTGGTTCAGCGCAGCCTTCGGCTGCCGTTCGAGGTCGAACCGGACAAGACCGAGGCACACTACCAGGACGGCCTTCTCACCCTCGCCATGCACCCCAGTGAAAAGGTGAAGCAGCGTGGCGTGAAGGTCCGGGTGCAGTAGCCCCTCCTCCCCGTTGCAGCATGGTGGAGGCTGCGCGTGCTCGCACCTTCAGGGTGTGAGCACGGCCTCCACGTGCTGCGACTCCCCTGGCGCGGGTCGAAGCCGCACCGTCCACGGCGGCCTGCCGCTCGACGCGGCCACCGTGATGGTGTAGGCACGCCCCGGATGGAGGAAGAGGGTCAGTGGCGTGAGGCCTGCCGGTGTCCCATCGATCTTGACCATGTGACCGTTCCCGTGATCATCCGTCACCGAGACCGTGGCGTCGCCGTCCTCAGGCTGACTCGAGGGCGACGCCGCGGGAGAGACGGGCGAGACGGCTGCGGGAGACCCGGCGTCAGCGGGAAGGGGGGGGCCCTCCCCCGCGGGCGCAGTCGCCCTGTCAGAGGGCGACGACGATGGCGCCGAAGCTGACGGCCAGGGAGACGCGTCGGTCTCTGCCTCCGAGGTTGCAATGGGCAGCGGATCACCCGTCGGAGAGGGCGATTGGGCAGATCCTGGCGTGGAGAGCGCTGCCCTCGACGGCTGTGCGGATGGCTCGCGTGCGCCCGTTGCGGAAGACGGCTCGGCCAGGGGGGCGGCGGCGGTCACTGAGGGCATCGGCGCAGGATATCCCCCCGATGTGGTGCGATAGAGGGTCGCGAACCAAACGGCCACCCCCGCCATGGCAGCCAGGGCCATGACGATGACCACGCTCTGCAGCACCGCCTTGCCGAGGCCGGAGCGCCCGCGGCGATGCTGCGGGAGGGCATCGCTCTGGGCACGCGTGGCCAGGGCTTCGGCGAGGCTCTGACGCACCCGCGTTGCGCGCTGGCGCAGCGCGTGGGGAGAGCGGGAGTCGAGTGCAACGGCCGCCAGAACGAGGTCAGCGCACTCGTAGGCCGATTTGCGACGCATCTCGACCAACGCCCCCGCAAAGCTGTACCAGGCGTCTGGCGCATCCATGCAGAGGTCCTGCAGATACCGCCCGACGGGAATTCCCCGGTCGCACTGCCAGCCACGCACGAATGCCGTGGCCGCCTCCGCCCACCTTCCCCGTTCCAGGGAAAGGGCCGCCGTGCCATACCAGCCCTCAGGCGAATCCGGAGCGCGCTTCAAGCACGCCTTGTAGTATCGCGCAGCGGCCGCCATGTCGCCGGCCAGAAGACATACGAGACCGCGCCTGTCAAACCACGGCGGATAGGCGTCAAACCCGTGCCTCTCGCCTTCTGAGCCCGACGCGCCGTCGTCATCGACATCAAGCCCCCTCTCTCGCGTGCGGCGAGACACCGAGGAGATGGTGGGGGCGTCATCGGCCCCGTCGCGATCAGACGATCGCGACCCACTGGGCGCGGCGTGCAACGGGGGCGCCGAGTACTCCTCGAAAACAACCTCCACCGTGTCGAAGTCGTCTGATGAGGGGGCACTGGCGCTCGCCCCACGAGCGCGTTCGACGTAGTACTCCCACGCGCTC
>RGZZ01000347.1 GCA_010028905.1 Pseudomonadota bacterium
ACGGGTTCGGGGGGGGGAGAACACTCTCCTGCGGCTCTTGCGTGTGCCAGATGCGGAGGAAGAGCGTCAGAGCGCTTTGAATGCAAGAGGCCACCCACGCAGCGCGGCCGTCGCCGAGCTGGTGAGAGGAGAGAGTTCCCTGCGCACCCTGATCGTCGCCTTGCTGCTCGTCTGTGCCCTCATCGCCCCCGGCTGCTCTCCAGGGGATGGAGAGGGAGAGCCCTTCGATGAGGTGGCGGCCTCGTCGAAGTCGCTTCTGGGCTCGACCCTGCCCATGCGCGTCACACCAGCGTTCTGGACCGCGATCTGGGTCTCGCCGGATGGCAGCGTGTCTTCGCAGGCCACACCCTCCGGCTGGTTGTGCATGTGCGCGGTGAACCCGCAGAAGGTCACCCAGGCGATTTTGATCTGCACGAGAGAGAGCAAGCCATCACTCGATGCGGTGCGCCAGCAGATGTCTTCGGCGCAACGTGTCGACGGGGTTCTGCAGGCGTTCGAGCGCACCGATCTGGTGAATGAGATGAAGCGGGCCAACGGCGTCGACCTGCTGGTCGACGCTCAGGGGCGCCCGCTCTATCTCGTGGTGTCGCACCCGGTGGCGGCGTCGACCGCGTCGCCGCTGCCCGTCACCGCTCCTCCGCCCAGGCTTCTCGAGCGCTTGAAGAGCGCGTCTCCCAGCCCGCTGTCCAGCCCTCTATCCAGCCCGTCGAGCGGAGGCGTCCGATGACCGAGAGAACCGCCATGCGTGAGACACAGCATCTCATCACGACCCGCTGGCCGGCCGAGATGGAAACGGCCTTCATCGACTGGTCGGCAGGGCAGCAGGGTCAGCAGACCTTCCTCAAGCTCACCCGGGAAGATGATGCCATGCTGCTGTACGCGGGGGTCGCCGGCGTCGTCGATGCCGATGTGAGTCGAGAGCTCATGCGGCTCACGAGCGAGGGATGGGGGCTTCAGGGAGAGGTGGCCATCAGCTTTGACGGCGCGGCCCAGCTCCAGATGGAAGCCGTCTTCGGGCCCGAGGGATGCGTGCTCGAGATCGGCGCGGGGCTGCTCCCGCTCGTCGATCCGTTCCAGCGCGCGCCGCTCATCGAGAAGGTGAGGGACGTGCGTCGGGATCTGGCTGTCTCGCTGGGCATCACCGTTCCTGGCATCGAGGTGCGTGACGACCTCACCCTCGACCCTGCCGCGTACAGGCTGCGCCTGCGCGGGGTCGAGGTGGCGTGTGGACAGGTCTTCCTCGATCGCATCCTGGTGGTGGGAACCCTCGACCAGCTCTCGAGCCTGCAGGGCTGGACCACCACCGAACCCACCTACCGGCTCCCCGCCAAGTGGATCGAGCCGACCGAGCGGGAGCGTGCGGAGGCCTTGCAGTGCACCCTGCTCGGCGGACTGGCTGTGCTTCTCACCCACGTGCGGGAGTCGCTGCGGGCGCACGCGGCCACCCTTCTTGGCTTGCAGGAGACCCACGATCTGCTGGTGCGGCTGCGGCGCACCCATCCCGTGGTGGTCGGAGAGTTCCTCGACAGCGTGGGGCGGGTGCGCGCGCTGCGCCACGTTCTGCGAAGCCTTCTGTCGGAGGGGGTTTCCATCCGCGACATGGTCACCATCCTCGAGGTGCTGGGCGATCGCCTCGACGGGCTCGACGATACGGTTGCTTCCACCGAAGCGGCGCGTCAGGCGCTCGCGCGCGAGATCCTTCTCGGTGCCAGCGACGCGGACGGGGTGGTTCGTGCCCTGGTCCTCGACGAAGAGGTCGAGACCCGCTTGCAGGGCCCACCCCCCGGACCGTTGGAACCCGATCCCTTTGTGCGCGCAGTGCGAGACGCCGCCGAGGAGCACCCGGGGATCACGGTGGTGTTCACCCGTCCGGAGACCCGACGCGCGGCCGCAGTTCGCCTCGGGCAGGCGGTGGGGCGTGTCTCGGTGCTGTCGGTGGCCGAGATCGTTCCCGGCCCGCATGTCGAGATCGCGGGAACGGTGAAGTGGCCGCGGGAGGCAGAATCGCCCGAAGCCGCGTCCAAGGTCGATGCGCCATCGGATGATGCGCCGGCCGGATTCTGGAAGTCGAGGAAGAAGCGATGAGCAGATCTGAGGGTCGAGGGAACGATGGCCTTCGTTCCATCACCATCTCACGGGGATGGACCGTGCACGCCGAGGGCAGCGTGCTCATCTCGAGCGGTCGCACCCGCGTGCTGTGCAATGCGAGCATCGAGGAGAAGGTGCCGCCCTTCCTCGTGGGAACCGGACGTGGATGGGTGACGGCGGAATACGCCATGCTGCCGCGGGCGACGCACACGCGGTCGTCGCGCGAGCGTGGCAGCGGGAGCGGTCGATCGCAGGAGATCTCGAGGCTGATCGGACGTGCGCTGCGTGCCACCGTTGATCTCGAGGCCCTGGGGCCCCGCACCATCACCCTCGACTGCGACGTGCTCCAGGCCGACGGGGGAACGCGCACGGCAGCCATCAACGGCGCCATGGTCGCCCTCGAGGATGCGTGCGCCTGGCTGGTTCGCGAGGGAAGGCTCACAGCCTCACCGCTGGTCGATTCGGTGGCGGCCATCAGCGTCGGAATCGTGGGGGGCGTGACCCTGCTCGATCTCGATTACGAGGAAGACGCGCGCGCCGACGTCGACTTCAACGTCGTGATGCTCGGAACGGGTGCGTTCGTTGAGGTGCAGGGGACGGGCGAGCGAGCGGCCTTCAGCCGCACACAGATGGACGAGATGATGGGGCTCGCCCAGCAGGGCATCGACGCGGTGCGGGTGCTGCAGCGAGGCGCGCGCGGCGACGCCTGAGGGGGGCGCTTCAGAAGGCGCGGGCGTTCAGCTCGCGCGATGGGCCAGGTAGAGGTAGCGCTCGAGCTTCTGCTTCGCTTCGGCGTTCACCGCGCCGAACGCGATGCCGATCTCCTTGCCCTGTGGGGTGCGACGGGTGCGTGCCACGCGAGCCTTCGAGCGGAACGAGGCCACGGGCGAATCGACCTCGATCTCGACCGGGAGGCCCGCCATGCAGAGGCCCTTGGGAAGGATGAACGAGAGGCCGCTCGCGCTTACATCGCGGGTGCTGGCGGTCTGCCAGCGGTTCGACCACGGCATGCGGTACTTCACCGAAAAGGAACGGCGGACGCGAACGTGCTCTCTCATCTCTGACAATCCTCCACGCGCTCTGCGCCGCTGACAGGCGGTTCCCTGCTTGGCGACGGCACCTGATGGTGCTCTTGAACCCAGTATACGCGTGGGGGTCGGCGCACGCCATTTCCAACATGTGAACGGTTGGATGGCTCAGGTCTCGTGGTGGCGATCGAGGGACAGGAAGCGGACGAACTGCTTGTGGAAGTGGAGCTCGACCGTTCCGGTCGGACCGGAGCGGTGCTTGGCGATGATGATCTCGGCGATGCCCTTCTTCTCGGAGTGCTCTTTCTCGTAGTACTCGTCGCGATAGATCATCATCACCAGATCGGCTTCCTGCTCGATGGCGCCGGATTCGCGCAGGTCGCTGAGCATGGGACGCTTGTCGGTGCGGCTCTCCACTGCGCGCGAGAGCTGGGAGAGCGCGATCACCGGGATCTTGAGCTCCTTGGAGAGGAACTTCAGGGTGCGTGAGATCTCTGAGAGCTCCTGGGTTCGATTCGCGTCTGAGCGACCGGACCCGCGGATCAGCTGGATGTAGTCGATCAGCACCATGTCGAGCCCGTGATTCTTCTTCAGCCGTCGGCACTTGGCCGAGATCTCTGTTGCGGAGAGTCCACCCGAGTCATCGATGTAGAGCGGCGCGTCGGCCATGTAGTTCATGACCTTCGCCAGGCGGCGCCAGTCGGTGTCGTGGATGTGCCCGGTCTTGATGCGCTCGCTCTCGATCTGGGCCTCTGAGCAGAGCATTCGGGTTCCGAGCTCTTCCTTCGACATCTCCATCGAGAACACGGCCACCGGCATGCGCTGGTTCACCGCCACGTGCTGGGCGATGTTCATGGCAAAAGCGGTCTTGCCCATGCTGGGACGCGCGGCGATGATGACAAAGGTGGCGCGCTGCAACCCGCCCGTGATGGCGTCGAGGTCGCGGTAGCCCGTGGGGATGCCCATCACGTTCTGGCCGCCTTCGTAGAGGGTCTCGAAGCGTTCGAACGTGTTGTCGAGAACCTTCTTCAATGGCACGAAATCGCCCGAGACCGTGCGATTGGCGATGGAGAAGACCGACTGCTCGGCGCGGTCGACGAGCACGTCGATGTCATCGCCGGATTCGTGGGCCATCTGCACGATGTCGGTGCCGGTGTGGATGAGCTCGCGGCGCAGCGACCGCTCTCGAACGATGCGCGCGTAGTGCTCGGCGTTGGCCGCGGTGGGTACGACCTCGGTGAGCTCGACAAGGTAGTCGGTTCCGCCCACCTCTTCGAGGCGGTTCTGTCGTCTCAGCTCGTTGCTGAGCGTGATGAGATCGACGGGCTCGTTGCGATCGGCCAGCTTGAGCATGGCGTCGAAGATGTACTGGTGGGCCGGTCGATAGAAGGTTTCCGGTTCACGAAAGACCTCCGTGATCCGGCCGATGGCCTCTCGATCGATGAGGCATGCGCCCAGCACCGATCGTTCCGCCTCCAGGTTCTGGGGAGGAAGGAGCTCGGCGGAGACCGTCATGGTCATGCAGGCTGCTGCGCCGGCTGGGCCTGGTCGACGACGAGGATGGAGATGTCTGCCGTCACCTCGCTGTGCAGGCGCACCCGCGCCGAGTAGGTGCCGACCTTCTTGATGGGCTCCTTGAGCTCGATCTTGCGCTTGTCGATGGGCCAGTCGGTGACCTTCTTGAGGGCGTCTGCGATGTCGGCGGATGTGACCGCCCCATAGAGCTTGCCCTGATCACCGGCCTTCGCCGGCACGCGCACGGGATTGGCCTTCAGGTGCTCTGCCGCTTTGCGGGCCACCTCGACCTCGCGCGCGTGCTTGTCGGCCTTCACCTTCGAGTCGTGCTCGAGGGCGCGCTGGTTGCCCTCTGTGGCCTCAATGGCCAGCTTCTTCGGGAACAGGAAGTTGCGCGCGTATCCGTCAGAGACCTTGACGACCGCGCCCTTCTTTCCAAGGCTCTTCACATCTTCCAAGAGAATGACCTGCACGCGCGAACTCCTCCTGATGAGACTCTCTGCGGCCTCGCCCACGGGGCCGTGGCGACGCGCTCCGAACTCGGGGGAACGGAAATACCCACACCCGGCAGGTGCTTATCCACAGGAAAATGTGGATAATTACCGCCGGTGTGGCGTCGGTGTCAGACTGCGCGGAAGACGTGGCCTTTGCTCTCGGGGGCAAGCGCAAACAAGCACTCGACAACTCACCCGTAGAACTGCAAGCACGCCGCTCGAGCGGATCTGCCGTCTCTCTGGTTTCGCTGCTCTTGCGCGATTCGCCTGTCAGACGCGCGCCCAGAGGGCACGACCAACAGGC
>RGZZ01000348.1 GCA_010028905.1 Pseudomonadota bacterium
TGGCGCGCTCGGCCAGCGGATAGCGATGCACGAGCTTCCAGAAGCGACGCCCATGATTGGCTTCGATGAGGTGCGCCAGCTCGTGCACGATGATGTAGTCGAGCACGAACGGGGGGGCCGAGGCCATCCGGTGCGAGATGCGGATGCGACGGCTGCCTGGGCTGCACGACCCGTACTTCGAGGTCTGGTTCGTGACGTAGACAATCGACGCGTACTCGAGACGCCCCTCGAAGTACTTCCGGTTCAGGCGAGCGGCGCGTCGCTTCAGGTCGGCCTGGGCGGCGTCGGCGTCTCGCTCGGCTCGTCCGCGGAAGCGCGCGGCCATGCGGTCGACCCAGGCACGCCCCTCTTCCTCCGACATGCGTGCGGGCAGGTAGACGATGAGCACGCCGTCTTCGACGCGAGCGGCAACGGTCTTGCGACGCTTCTTGCTGCGGATGATCCGGGTCGTGCGGAAAGCCTGGGCGCCGGCCTCTTCAGCCTGGGCGCTCTCAGCGGGCTCGAGAGAGTAGAGCATGGCGTTACCTCAGGCCACGCGTTCGACGCCGCCCGGCGCCGATCCCGCCGCCATCGCGACCTTGACACCCCGCCGGGCAACCCATAGAATACTCTGGTCGCGCCCTACCCTTCCGCGCATCCCGTACCACGACGCCCCTCACGTCGTTTCACGTAGAACAGGCAGGTACCCACCCCTTGAAGCCGACTGGCGACTCCCGGCAGAGCCGCGTCCGAAACTTCTGCATCATCGCACACATCGATCATGGGAAATCCACGCTGGCAGATCGCCTCCTCGAGGTCACCGGGACCATGGCGCCCGAGAAGATCCAGGAACAGGTGCTCGACAGCATGGACCTCGAGCGCGAGCGCGGCATCACCATCAAGTCACACCCCGTCACCCTCGAGTACCTCGCGGCCGACGGCGTGCGCTACATCTTGAACCTCATCGACACCCCTGGGCACGTCGACTTCACCTATGAGGTCTCGCGCAGCCTCGCCGCCGCCGAAGGCGCCCTACTGCTGGCCGACGCCTCGCAGGGCGTCGAGGCGCAGACCGTGGCCAACTTCTACCTGGCCATCAACAACAACCTCGAGGTCATCCCGGTCATCAACAAGATCGACCTGCCCGCCGCTGAACCGGAACGCGTGCGCAACGAGATCGAGGAGATCCTCTCGCTGCCCGCCGACGACGCCGTGCTCACCAGCGCCCGGAACGGCATCGGCATCACCGACACGCTGGAGGCCATCGTCAAGCGCGTCCCCGCGCCCCGTGGCGACGCCTCAGCCCCGCTTCGCGCGCTCATCTTCGACTCGCAGTACGACACCTATCGCGGCGTGGTCTGCTTCGTGCGCGTGGTCGATGGCGAGATGAAGAAGGGCGACAAGATCCGCTTCATGTCGACAGACAAGGACTTCGAGATCGACGAGGTGGGCATCTTCAAACCCGCCATGCGCGCCATCGAGAAGCTCTCCGCGGGTGACGTGGGCTACCTCATCTCGAACATCAAGAACATCGGCGACACCCGTGTCGGAGACACCATCACCAATGCTGTCGGAGGCGTGAGCGAGCCGCTGCCCGGCTACCGAAACGTGCTCCCCATGGTGTACAGCGGGCTCTATCCGGTCGACAACATGGAGTACAACGATCTGCGCGACGCGCTCGAGAAGCTCAAGCTCAACGACGCAGCGCTCTGCTGGGAGCCGGAGACCTCGCTGGCCCTGGGCTTCGGATTCCGTTGCGGATTCCTGGGCCTGCTGCACATGGAGATCGTGCAAGAGCGGCTCGAGCGCGAATACAACCTCAACCTCATCGCCACCGCCCCGTCTGTGGTGTACTGGGTCGAGAAGGTCACCGGCGAGCGCCTGCATATCGAGAACCCCTCCCAGCTGCCCAATCAGATGGAGCTGCGCCTCATCGAGGAACCGGTGTCGAAGGTCACCATCATGTGCCCGGAAGACTACGTGGGCAACGTCATGGACCTCTGCCAGAGCCGCCGTGGCGAGTTCCTCAACATGGAGTTCCCCATCGAGAGGCGCTGCCTGCTCACATACGAGATGCCCATCGCCGAGATCATCACCGACTTCTTCGACCAGCTCAAGTCACGCACGCGCGGCTACGCATCCCTCGACTACGAGCTGCAGGGCTTCAAGGCGGCCGACCTGGTGAAGATGGACATCCTCGTGAACGGCTCGAAGGTCGACGCCCTCTCGTGCATCGTGCACAAGGACAAAGCCCAGGACCAGGGGCGTCGCATCGTCGAGCGCCTCAAGGAGGTCATCCCGCGTCAGATGTTCGAGGTGCCGATCCAGGCCACGCTGGGCGGGCGCGTCATCTCACGCGAGACGGTCAAGGCCATGCGCAAGAACGTGCTCGCCAAGTGCTACGGCGGTGACATCACCCGAAAGCGCAAGCTCCTCGAGAAGCAGAAAGAGGGCAAGAAGCGCATGAAGCAGATCGGCAACGTGGAGATCCCGCAGGAGGCCTTCCTCGCGGTTCTCAAATCCGAGGAATAGCGGCGACGCCTCCCCAACCCGCTCACACATCGAAGGGAACTCCACCATGAACGACGTCTGCGCCATCATCATGGCCGCGGGCAAGGGCACCCGCATGAAATCGACGCTGCCCAAGGTGCTCCACACCGTGCTGGGCAAGCCCATGATCGGGTTCGTGCTCGACAACGTCTCACATCTGGGCGTCGGCCAGGTCATTCTGGTGGTCGGCCACGGCAGCGAGGCGGTGGTGCGGGCCGTGGGCGACCGCGCCCAGGCCGTGGTGCAAGAGCCTCAGATGGGAACCGGACACGCCCTCCAGGTCGCGGCCCCGCACATCCGGCCCGAGATGAAGCGCATCATGGTGCTGAGCGGCGATCAGCCGCTCATCTCAGCCGAGAACCTCACCGACCTGCTGACAGCCCTCAGCGAGCCGCAGGCGTGCATGAGCCTGCTCACGGTCTCGCTGCCCTGGGCCAACGACCTCGGTCGCATCGTTCGTGACGCCGCCACGGGCAGCGTCTCGCGCATCGTCGAGGCGCGCGAGGCGAGCCCAGAGCAGCGCGCCATCGCCGAGGTAAACCTGGGCACCTATGCCTTCACCCGAGAGGCACTCGACACGTATCTGCCGCGCATCGGCATGCCGAACGCCCAGAAGGAGATCTACATCACCGACATGGTCCTGCTGGCCGCGGCCGACGGGCGGCGGGTCGCGCCCATCGACGCGGTCGATCCGCACACCTCCATCGGTGTGAACAGCCGCAAGGAGCTGGCCCAGATCACACAGGTCCTCCGCGAGCGCATCAACGAGCACCACATGGCCGAAGGGGTCACCATCGTCGACCCGGCCAGCACCTTCATCCACCCGGGCTGCCACATCGGACGCGACACCACGCTGCTCCCCTTCACCCTCATCGAGGGCGCAACCACCATCGGAGAGGGCTGCGTCATCGGGCCCTCGACGCGCATCGTCGACAGCCGCCTCGGCAGCGGCGTCACCGTGCAGAGCTCCATCGTCGTCGAGGCCGCCATCGGAGATGACACCTCGGTGGGTCCCTTCGCCTACCTCCGTCCGGGCACCGACATCGGCCGCGGCTGCAAGATCGGCGATTTCGTCGAGATCAAGAAGGCCCGCATCGACGACCACAGCAAGGTCCCGCATCTGGCGTACGTGGGCGATGCCCATCTCGGAAGCCACGTGAACATCGGCGCGGGCACGATCACGTGCAACTACGACGGCAAGAACAAGCATCACACCGAGATCGAAGACCACGTGCACATCGGCGCGAACACCAACCTGGTGGCGCCGGTGCGGGTGGGTCGGGGCTCGAAGACCGGCGCCGGCTCGGTGGTCACCCGCGATGTTCCCGAGAATGCCGTGGCCGTGGGAGTTCCCGCACGCGTGCTGCGCCGCGCCGAAGCCGCCGCCGAGGTCTGATCGCACCCGCTCGGCGCGAGCGCAAGGCGTACTTCTGAAGGCCTCGCCGTGACTGGAGGAGATGGATTCAGGGGAGAGAAACCATGGGCTCCCGTGCAATCCATCCCGAGAGGCCTCAACCTATGCTCCTCGTTGACGAACAGGAAGACATGCAGTCTCTGAAGGGCGAGAAGATCAAGATCTTCACGGGGAACAGCAACCCCCAGCTGGCCCGTGACATCGCCGCCTACCTCGAGCTTCCGCTGGGCAAGGCCACCGTCGGCCGCTTCACGAACAACGAGATCATGGTGAAGATCGACGAGAACGTGCGCGGATGCGACGTCTTCGTCATTCAGCCGACGTGTCACCCCGTCAACGACAGCCTCATGGAGCTGCTCATCATGGTCGACGCCCTCTCACGCTCGTCGGCCAACACCATCTCCGCCGTGATCCCCTACTACGGCTATGCCAAGCAGGAGAAGAAGACCTCCGGCCGTGAGCCCATCACCGCGAAGCTGGTGGCCAACCTTCTCACCGTGGCCAGCGTCGATCGCATCATCACCATCGATCTGCACGCCCCCGCCATCCAGGGCTTCTTTGACATCCCGGTCGACAACCTGTTCGCCTCTCCCGTCATGCTGGCCCATGTCGAGAAGCGGGGCTGGACCGGTTCGGGAACCGTGGTGGTGTCACCCGACGCGGGCGGCGTGGCGCGCGCCCGTGCCTTCGCCGAGAAGATCCACGCCTCGCTGGCCATCATCTTCAAGCGCCGCCCTCGTCCCGACGTGAGCGAGGTCACCGAGCTCGTGGGTGACGTAGCGGGCAAGACTGCGCTCATCTTCGACGACATGATCTCCACCGGGGGAACGCTGGTGGGGGCGGCCAACGCGCTCCTCGACCGCGGCGCCGTTCGCGTCGTGGCGCTTGCCACGCACGGCATCCTCGCGGGCGATGCCGTGAACATCATCGAAGACTCGCGCATGGATGAGGTCGTCATCACCGACACCATTCCCGTGCCGAACCAGGCCGCCCACGGCAAGTTCTCCGTGCTGTCTGTGGCGCCGCTGCTGGGCGAGGCCATCCGCCGCAACTACTTCCACATGTCGGTGAGCAAGTTGTTCTCGTGAGACGTCACCGCTCCGCTCTTCACGAGGTGAATGCCAGACCGTGAGCGGGGTCTTCCTGATCGTGGGGCTGGGAAACCCCGGCGCGCAGTACGAGGGAACGCGGCACAACGTGGGCTTCGACGCGGTCGATCGCTTTGCGGCGACATGCAGCACCTCCATCGACCGCGGCAAGAACAAGGCGCTTCTGGGAGAGGTGCGGGAGCGCGACCGCCGCATCATCCTCTGCAAGCCCCAGACCTTCATGAACCTGTCGGGAGAGGCCGTGGCACCGCTCGTGCGCTTCCATCAGGTACCCCTCGAGAATACGCTCATCGTGTACGATGAGCTCGCCCTTCCGCTGGGTCGGCTCCGTCTGCTGGGCAAAGGCAGC
>RGZZ01000349.1 GCA_010028905.1 Pseudomonadota bacterium
GGCGCTGTTATCTATGGTCTACAGCCCGAAGGCTGATTTCATCTACGGCGCCTGCTTCTTCTCGAGCAACATCGTGATTGACGGCTACAGTGTCGACCCCCAGACGGGCAACCTGGCCAAGCTCACGTTCTCCCTGCCGAACATCCCCGTCATCGACATCAATGTGCAGCCCGCCATGACCGGCTATCAGGCCAGCAGCGCAATGGCCTACCTCTACGTGCTTCTGGCAGACAAGATCTACACCTACATCGTCGATGATCAGACGGGCAACCTCACCGCACTCTCGGGCCAGCCCTTCTCGAACAGCGACTACGTCGGTACATCACCTGTGCTGTATACCGGCCGTCAGATGGCCGTGTACAACCGCGCGGGCAGCACCATCCTCTACGTGGCAAACAATGCTACAGGAGACTTGACACGGTTCAAGATCGACGCCTTCGGCGCGCTCCAGGTCCCGCTGACCTCAGCGGCACAGACCACGGGAAGCAACCCCTTCGCGGTGGCCATCCACCCCACCCTCGACGTGCTCTACCAGATCGACAGCACCAGCATGACACTCTCCTCCTGGCAGATCAACCCCACAGACGGCGCGTTGACGCAGATCCAGGGGGGAGCGCAGGCGCTCACCGCGGTGTCAAAATTGGAGAACCTTGCCGTCTCCCCCGATGGCAAACACCTCTGGATCACCGGGGTGAGCGCTTCCATCGGGGGGGGAGGCGTAGGCTTCTCCCTCGACCCGAACACTGGCGTGCCCAACAGCGGAGCGATGACGGCACTGAGCAACGAAGACGGTGTGGGGCTGGCCTTCCTCCAGTTCGATCCCCTGACCACCCTGCTGTTCATGTCGTCGAGCACGAACAACAATGTCGACGCCTTCAACCCTTCCACGGGCCTCTTGCTCCAGTCTGCCGCACTGACTTCTCCGGAACTGATCGTCACCACGCCCTGACATCATATCGCCCCCCGCTCCACACGCCCCCCCACGGAGGTCTCCCCATGCGCGTCAAGCGCGTCATCGTCGTCGGTGCCGGTCTGGCCGGACTGTCATGCGCCCATCAGCTGAGACTCGAAGGACTCGACGTGACCGTGCTCGAGCGCGAGGCCGAGATCGGCGGCCGCGTGCGCACCGAGACCATCGATGGGTTCACCATCGACCGCGGCTTCCAGGTGCTGCTCACCTCATACCCCGAGGTGACGCGCCAGCTGCGGCTGCCCGATCTCGCGCTGCACGCCTTCGCGCCCGGGGCCCTGATCTGGGACAGCAGAGGCCTGCACCGCGTCACCGATCCGCTGCGCGACCCGCTGGGGCTGGCGCACACGCTCACCGCCCCCATCGGCAGCCTCATCGACAAGGCGCGCATCCTCGATCTGCGCCTGCGCGCGGCCAGCGGGGCCAACGCCGTCATCCCGGATCTCAGCGCCGAAGACTACCTGCGCGTCATGGGCTTCTCCGACCGCATCATCGAGCGCTTCTTCCGCCCGTTCTTCGGCGGCTCGCTGCTCGACCCCACCCTCTCGGTGTCGGCGCGCTGGTTCATGACCCTCTACGGCTACTTCAGCACGGGCCTGGCCACCCTTCCGGGACGCGGCATGGCGGCTGTCCCCGCCCAGCTGGCGGCGGCCCTGCCCGCGGGAAGCATTCGCACAGGCTGCGCGGCGACGAGCATGTCAGACAAAGGCGTCACCCTGGCCGATGGAAGCACCCTCGAGGCCGACGTCACCGTGTGCGCCACCGACCCCTGGAACGCGGTCTCGCTGCGGGGGGAAGGCCCAGACGAAGCACCCACACCGCTCGGGGTCACCAGCCTCTACTTCCGCGCCCGCGGCCTCCCGCTGCGCCGCCCCATGCTCGTGCTCAACGGCCGAGGCGAGGGTCGGGTGATGCACCTCGCCAATCTCTCCGTCGTCGCGCCGGCCTACGCACCCGTGGGCGAAGACCTGCTCACCGTTTCCGTGAGCGGTACCCCCGACCTCTCCGACGACGTGCTCGCCGCGGCGGTGCTCAAGGAGATCGAGCCGCTGCTGGGCGCATCGATCTCAACCTGCGCGATGCTGCGGGTCTGTCGCGTGCCGCACGCCCTGCCCCTTCTCGCGCCCGGCGCCACCTGGCGCATGCCGCCCGCCACGTCGAGCGGCGGGGTCTTGCGCTGCGGCGACTATACCGAATCGCCCTCGATACAAGGCGCGCTGCGCGCCGGCCGACGGGCCGCCGAGCGCATCATCCGCGGCGCGGTCTGACGGGGCGAACCGGGCCCGCCACGGGCACCACGAAGCGCTTGTTCCAGCGCACGAAGACCAGGTCCTGACCGTAGTGCACCAATAGCCAGACCGAGCCGTTGTCATCGCGCTGGTGCACCACGCCCACGTTCCCCCTCACGGCTTCGAGAACGGTGCCTCGGGGAATCGCGCCCACCACAGGCCAGTCGACCACCGGTCCGTCAGGCCAGACAGCGTCTGCGGCATCGTATTGGCGCGGGAACCGCGGATGCTGACGGGCATTGAGGCCGTGGGGATCGGGATCGATAACCTGCCAGAACACGTGAGGGGTGCGACGATAATCACCGTTTGCCTGCGCCTTCACGGGCTCGGCGTCACTGGCCCAGAGCGCCCGACCGGTTGCAGGCGTGACCGCGGTGCGCCCCTGGCCGAGATCGACCACCAGCCACCCGTGACCCGCGGCGTCCTTGATGATCGTGCTGCCGTCGACCACACGGGCCCGAGCCACGTATCCCCGCGGCAGCATCCCGGTCGCAGCCCAGCGGCTGGGATCGACCCGCGTCCACCGCGACCGCGGCGTCTTCAGCAGCGCGTCGAGCTGCGATGACGATCGCACCTCGGCATCCGGCGCCGTCACCTCCCACCAGATCCAGGTGTTCGCGGGATAGGCCTCATCGCGACCGGGAATCGGAGGGGCGGCCACCGCGGTGGTGATCGTGACGAAAACGAGCAGAAGAGCGAGAAGAGATGTGCGCATGTCCCAGAGATTCGAAGCCGCCCGAAGGGGTCCTCTCCCCTGCCCTCCCCAGGCGCGAATGGAGGTCGACACGCAGGTGGGTATCACGAAGGCAGAACGTCACGCATGGAGGTTGCATCAAGTGCGCGCCCACATCCGCCTCGGTCGCCTGTTCGGCATCCCCATCGGACTGCACTACACTTGGTTTGTGGTGGCCGTGCTCATCGCTCTGTCGCTCGCTGGTCACTTCCGCGCCTTGCACAGGGGCTGGAGCGATCTTCTCATCTTCAGCGTCAGCCTGTCGACCGCACTGCTCTTCTTCGGGTCGCTGCTCGTGCACGAGCTGGCCCACGCCCTGGTGGCCACGCGAAGCGGACTCGCGGTGCGCTCCATCGTGCTGTTCGCCCTCGGGGGCCAGGCCCAGATCGAAGGAGAGCCCGCCGACTGGCAGACCGAGATGCGCCTCGGACTCGTGGGCCCCGTGACCAGCGTGCTGGTGGGGCTCCTCTTCCTGGGAGCCGCGTCAGTGACAGGCTGGAGCCCCGACTTCGAGCCCAGCACGCCGTTCACGTCGATGTGCGTGTGGCTGGGCACCATCAACATCCTGCTCGGCGGGTTCAACATGCTCCCCGCCTTCCCGCTCGACGGAGGGCGCGTGCTGCGCGCCCTGGTGTGGTGGCGAGGCCACGACCCGTCGAGCGCAACCCGCGCCGCGGCCGTGGTGAGCCAGGCGGTGGCCTACGGCCTGATCATGTTCGGCCTCACCGTCTTCGTGATCTCGGGCGGATTCGGCGGCCTCTGGATGGCCCTGGTAGGATGGTTCCTGCTCGAGGCCGCCCGCGAGAGCGTGCTGCAGGTCGCCGTTCGCGACGCCCTGCGAGACGTGCGGGTGAGCCATCTCATGCGTCCGGGATGGCCACGGGTCGATGCCCACCTGCCCCTCGACCGCTTCGTGTTCGACCACCTGCTCCGCGGCCCATCGCGCGCCTACGCCGTGACCCGGGGAGACCAGGTCGAGGGGCTGGTGACACCCGTCGAGGTGCAGCAGGTCGAGCAACCGCTGTGGACGCGCATCACCGTCGAGCAGGTGATGCTCCCCCTCGAGGAGATGCCGGCGGTTACGCCAGAGCAGTCTGCCCTCGAGGTGGTGGAGCGCATGACCCGCGACGACGTGGAAGAGCTCCCCGTCGTCGAGCAGGGCGAGATACGTGGTCTCTTCACCCGGACCAGCGTTCTCGAATACCTGCAGCGACGCGGGGAGCTCCACATGTAGGCGCCTCGTGGAGACTACTGGAACTCGAGCGTGAGCATGCCGTTCACGGCC
Organism: Pseudomonadota bacterium; assembly: GCA_010028905.1. NCBI lineage: Bacteria > Pseudomonadati > Pseudomonadota > Pseudomonadota bacterium. The sequence continues at coordinate 4,278 of RGZZ01000349.1, forward strand.
TCGTCGTAGGCGGTCTTCTTGTTCTGGGTGCAGATGTCGATGCGGCCGAAGCCTTCGTGCGGACCGTTCTTCGGATCGAAGGTGTCGACCGCACGGAACTCGATGGGGCGCCCGTACTTCTTCTCGAGCTCAGGGATGCGCAGCTTTGCGCCATAGGGCAGATGCAGGTTGGCGTCGAGCGCCACCGAGACGTACGGCGCCTTTCCCGAGAGATAGTCTTGCAGGGTGTTGAGCTTGTGCCCCTTGGTGTCGACGTAGCCGCCCTCGACGCCGTCATTCGAGGGGTAGTAGCTGGTGGCCTTGGCGCGGTGCGTGCCCAGGCCGGCGTTGACCCCACCGCCATCGCTCTGGGGCCTGCCGCCGGCCAGCGACGCTCCGCCACCGCCGCCGTGCGACCCACGGCCGTGATGGGCACCGTGGCCGTGATGCTTCCCGTGGCCCCCTCCAGAGCCATGCGCCGCGCGAGGAGAAGCACCGCCTCCCCCACCCGTGCCGGGTGCGTCGGCGCCACCCCCGCCTGAAGGAGCGCTTGCGCCAGAAGCGCCTTGTGCCGCGCCGAGGGGAGACGCACCGCTCTGCCCACCCGTGATCTGGTCGAGGAGCGCCAGGAGCTGCCGAAGCTCGGCTGCGATCTGCTCGATCATGGCCTCCTGGCTCAGCTGAGAGGTGTCCGGCTGCCCGATTCCGGCGAGCCCGGAGAGCGAAGCGCCCGCCCCTGTCGATGCAGGGAGAGCGGTCAGTGAAGAAAGGGCCGGCATTCCGGTGAGACCGAAGGGAGAGATGGGCTCGAGCGCGTTCATGGGGCAGTCCTCCTGTGTGTTACGACTCGCGCCGCGGTGAGCCCGGGGCGCGATGTGCTTGTAAACCGAGCATATCGACGACCGGAAAAACCCGCGATAAAACGCAGCGAGAGATGTGACCGCGATGTTGTCGCGTTGTATCTCTTTGGCTACCTCCAGCCACGAACGTGCATCCCAGACGCCCCCACCCTCCTCTTCGACCGCCTGCCCCCCTCTCTCGACCGTTCACAGAACATGTCCGACTGTTCACGACTCGGATCTTGTCGCGCGCCTTGCCAGGTGGTAGAGTGCGAGGCATCGAGACCCATCTCGCAAGTCGGCTC
>RGZZ01000350.1 GCA_010028905.1 Pseudomonadota bacterium
CTGGAACGCATGCCCCGCCGCGCCGCTGGCGTCGGTCACCGACCAGGCGCCGTCCTTCCAGGCTGCGGTGAGCCCGTCGCCCCTGACGTTGACCTGCATGTCGTGGGCGCCGTCGATGCTCACGTGATTGCCGTTGCCGTTCACCGAGAGCGAGGTGTCGCGCGATCCGCTCAGGCCCACCTGGTTGCTGTCGCCGCCGACGGTCACGTCGTTGTCGACGCCCCCCAGGGTGGCTGTGTTGCCGTTGCCGTTCTGAGTCAGTGCGTTGCGGTTTCCGCGAACCGTGGCGCTGTTGGCGTCACCGTTCTGTCCCACCGCGCCGCCGTGGCCCGTGAGCACGGCCTGATTGCCGTTACCCGTCTGCGCCACGGTGTGGTCGGTGCCCCTGGCCTGGGCCTTGTTGAGCCCCCCCTGCTGCGTCACACCGATGCGGGCGCCCTTCACCGTGGCTGTGTCGCCCTGGCCGTTCTGCGTCACCGTGTCGACCTGACCGTGCACGTCGGCCGAGTTGCCCGCCCCGCTCTGGGTGACGCTGGTTCGGGAGCCACCCTGTACGGCGAACTCCCCAATGCCCTGCTGCTGGGTGCTGTTCTGCGTGCCGGTCTGGAACGCTGTGCTGTCGCTCGCAGACTGTGTCACCTGGTTGAAGTTGCCGTTCTGGGAGACCCGGTCGTTGCGGCCGTGTGAATTGATCTGGTTGGCCAGACCGGACTGCGTCGCGGACCCTCCGCTCCCGCCGAGAACCATCGCGTTGCCGACGCCGTCCTGTGACCCTCGATTGCCGACGCCCACGACGCTTCCCAGGTTCTCGCGCCCGCTCTGCGACAGCGCGTTGCCCACACCTCGAACGGCGCCCGACTGCAACGGCCCGCGCTGGGTGAGCGTGTTGTCGAAGCCCTTCACGCTTGCGGTATCGCCCGTCCCATTCTGGGAGACCGTGTTGCGCACGCCTTCCACTCCCGCGTGAGCGAAGGTCCCCCGTTGATCGACCGTGTTCTGGCGACCATCGAGCAGCACCTCGCTGCTGGCGCCATTCTGAGACACGTTGTTGGCGACGCCGCGCAGCAAGGCGGTGTTGGCGCTGCCCTGCTGATCGAGACGGTTGTCGAAGCCCGCGATCTGACCGTGCAGGAACGTTCCGTCCTGCTTCACGTCGTTGAGGAATGGGCTCCCGCAGAACACGTTCTCACCGGAGAGAGAAGCCGTATCACACGGGTGCAGTGTCGTGAGATCGAACTCCGACAAGTTCCCGCCAGCGAGTCGCTCGACGGCATCCGCAGCCGCCGGGGCGTTGGGATCGGGCGTGAAGCCAAGCCCCAGCAAGGCCTGCTTGTTCTGGATGTCGTTGCTCATCAGCTGAGCCATGGCCGCCGCGTTCGAAAGTCCACCGATCATGGTCTTTTCCTCCTGCTCATTCGATTGCGCCGAGATGGCGCGTCTCATTGAGACGAGGATAGGATGCGGAGAAAAAAAGGGCGATAAAACGACGGTGCGGATGTTGCCACCCTGTTGCCATCTGGTGAACGCTTCACCCCCATGTGACGCCGACGGACGCTAGCGGACCTCCTGGAGCTTCTCGTATCCCTGCCCCCCCGGCAGCGTACGGTAGTACCCTGGACCGTCGGGTCCGGTGCTCCAGTAGCGGCTCTCGGACGTGGTGAACTCGGTGCCGAGGCTGGGAGAGTACACCCGTGCCGTTCCGCTCATGGCGTTGTGCCACTGCTGGCTCGATCGCGAGGTCGCCGCGTCGCGCATCCTGCCCGAGGCGATGATGCCGCTCGAGTCGTTGGGACGATTCCCCAAGGTGCTCAAGCCGCCCAGCGTGGCGGCGCTCGATGCATCGCTCACGGCGACGGTGCTGCGCACCGCGGCGAGCAGCTCCGCGCACGCCGGCCAGCGCTCGGCCTGCGCCAGCTCGAGCTGCCCCACGTAGACGTGGCCCAGGCTGTTCCACTCACGGCCCGCGAAGATGCGACCGCGCGCCGGCCTGCCGTACGCATCGATGGCCTCGCACCCGAACACGACCCACTCGCCGCTGCCGGTGGGCGAGGCGATGGAACGAGGCGCGCTCAAGGAGAGGTTGCGCAGCACCGACGAGAACTGCTGATATGACGCCTGGTAGAGGTCCGGAGGGTACGACAGTCGCATCAGGAAGATGGCCGACACCCCCATGGAATGATCATCGGCCAACAAGGTGACGCTGTTCGTACCCTCCTCCGCCACCTGCCATCCGGGAGGCAGGGAGGCGCTGAAGTACCGTCCCTGCCAGGGCTGCAGCGAGACCTGCGCGGGCGCTTCCTGCACGGGCGCGGCGTAGTCCTGGGAGGGGGAGGACGAGACAGGCTCCTGCGACGAGATGACAAAGCCCCCGCCAGCGCGCGCACCTCCGCCGCCAGGAGCGGGAGCGCCGCGCTCAGACGATTGCGGGGCCTCGACCACGGTGTCTCGCCGGTACGACTCGGCGATTCGCACGAGCACCTTCATGTCGCGCTCGACGGTCTTCGCGGGCGCGTACAGCAGCTTCATGTCGACAAACCCCGGCTGACAAGAGACGCTGATGATGCCGGCCGTGTGAACGCCACCGCACATCCCCTCAACGGAGGCCAGGGCGCCGCCGCGCACGGGGCGATACGACAACAGGTGCAGGTCGCCACCGTCCTCGCGCACGTTCTTGCGTGCCACCTGGAAGAAGCAGTCGAGCCAGTTCTGGGGGGTTCGCTCGACGTTCACCCGCGCGGGGATGATGAGGATGCCGGCCGCCTGGGGCTTCTCCTTCGTGACGGTGAGGAAGCCGTCATCCTTGGTGACCCGCCAGCCCGCGGGAATCTCGAGACGGATGCCCGTGCTCGGGTCGCGGTAGGTGCGATACGCCGCAGGCGCCTTGGCGGGCTTTCCCTTCGCGCCGGCAAGCGCGGGGCGATGCGCCACCGAACAGAGCAGCAGCATGAGAAGGAGCAGCGCGCGACGATTCATGGCGTTCCCCCGTTGACGGCGAAAGACACACCTTCTCAGGCGTCACCCCCACCGAGATGCGTGACCGCGATCCCGCGCACGAGGCACCAGCCCAGCCCGTACAGATACAGGCGAGGACCGCGGCAGACATGGGTTCTGCACGCCACACGCGTATCTCCTGCGCGAGGAACCCACCCCTCGTCTCGAGGCAACCGCTCCGGCAGGCCCTCGAACCGAGACGTGGAATGATCTCACCATGTCGACTTCATCCGACACCGATCGCACCCACAGCCGCCTCGAGGTCGTCGGCCGCGCCTTTCCCCAGCTGACGGCCGATGATTGCGCCGCCCTCATGGCCGCGGCAAAGCGCAGCCGCCACACCGCGGGCGCCGTGCTGCTCGAGCAGGGGTCGCGCCGACAGGCCATCTTCGTGCTCGAGAGCGGCTACGTGAGCGTGCGCCCTTCTCCCCTCGGCCATGCCATCGCCATCGCGCGCCTGGGGCCTGGGAACGTGTTCGGCGAGATGTCCTTCGTCGAGCACGGCGAAGCCAGTGCGAACGTTCTGGCCGAGACCGACGTGGAGGTCGACGTCGTCGAGAGCGACACCCTCATCTCCCTGCTGGACACGGTGCCCGGCCTGTCGGCCCGCTTCTACGCCTCGCTGGCCACCAGCCTGTCGCAGCGGCTGCGCGACGCGAACACGCGCCTGGCGAGCCGCTTCATCGAAGACCTCCCGCAGTTCACCCGCCTGAGCAGCCCGCGCTCGGTCTCCGACGCGGTTCTCGACTCCGAGCTCGTCATCACCCTGTTCGCCTTCAAGCGGGAGATGATGGACATCGATCGCCTGCTGCTCAAGCGCAACCACGACGAGGCCGAGGTCGCTCGACGCGTAGACGCCGCGCTGACCGCCCTCGAGCAGGGGCTCACGCGACAGATCGAGACCGACCCTTCGCTCGCGGCAGACATCGGCGCCCATGTGTTCCGCGAGGCCTTCCCCTTCCTCACCCTGAGCCGCACGTACGATCGCTGCTTCTCGAAGCCACGAGGCTATGCCGGCGACTATCTCACCATCGAGATGATGTACGACGACGTTCCGCAGGGCGATCGACGCCTGGGGCGCCACATCGACCGATGGTTCCTCTCCACGCCGGCCGCGCGAGCCGTGAAGAACCGCCGCCAGCTCGTCTGTGAGACCCTGCGCGATCTGGCGGAGGGCCGCACCAACGACGCCCCGCTGCGGGTCACGAGCCTCGCCTGCGGGCCGGCGCGAGAGCTGTTCGACCTCTATGGGAGCGACAGCGTGCCCCACATCGAAGCCACCTGCATCGACATCGACCGCGACGCCCTCGAGTACGCATCTGAGAAGGCCGTGGCCTTCGGGGTCAGCGACCGCATGCGCTTCGTACGCGACAACGTGGTGCTGCTCTCCCTCGGTCGCGGCCACACCGTGCTTCCGCCGCAAGACGTCATCTACAGCATCGGCCTCACCGACTATCTCACCGACGACCAGGTGGTCGATCTGTGCAGCTGGATGCACGACAACCTCGAGCGTGGCGGCACCGCCTTCATCGGCAACTTCGCCGCCGGCCAGCCGAATCGCATGCTGATGGACAACCTTCTCGAGTGGCGCCTGATCCACCGAACGCCGGAAGAGATCACCGCGCTGTTCGGTCGCTCGCGGTTCGGCGAAGCGCCGGTCGAGGTGCGCTTCGAGCCCGCGGGGGTGAACCTGTTCGCCTTCTGCCGCAAGCCCTGACGGGCTTCCAGACTACTTCCTCACGCCGTCGACGAGAAAGACCACGCCCACGATATAGGTCTGGCGAACGGCGCTCGATCCGAGCCCGAGCTGCACGCCCCCTGCCAGCGTGCACTGGGGCGCCACGCTCCAGTAGAGAACCCCCATGGCGTACGACGTCTGAGGCAGCGCCGGCCCCGCGCTCCCGAAGCGATGCACCTCGCCTTCGAACAACAGGTTCCCTGCCTTGTTCACGGGAACGGTGAGTCCGACACCTTGACCGAACTGCAGGTGGCGCACCCCGTCTGGCGCAGTGAGATCGGTGAGCCACAGGTTCACATCGAGGTGCGCCTTGCCGTAGTCCTGGCTGTAGAACCAGGTGAGCTGCTCCTGGGTGTGCCCAGAGGTGAATCCGAGCGCGGGATTGCTTGTGGGCACCCCCACCTGCAGCTGCAGCGCCTGGGTCGACATCTTCGCGTTGCGCGGAACCGCGATGAGGTACTTGATGCCCGGGGTGAGATCGCCGAAGGCGCGGGTGGTTCCCGTGGGCGTCGTCTGGCTCAGCCACGAACTCCCCCCGAGGTTCACCATCCACCGCGGATTGAAGGTGTACTTGACGAGGAAGGGGGCCTGTCGAAGCGACGTATACCCGGGGCCGTTGCTAGACTCGAACCAGAACTGCTCGAACTCGGGAATCCCCACATTGGTGAGC
>RGZZ01000351.1 GCA_010028905.1 Pseudomonadota bacterium
GAGCGCCCGCCGGGTTCTCGAGCGGGTCCGCCCCTATGAGCCGTTCGATCTCGAAGAGGTCGACATCAACCAGGATCGGGTGGCCTACGGCCTGCACCACGACACGGCGCCCGTGCTCAAGATCAATGGCCAGACCGTGTTTCGTCATCGCATCGATGAAGACCGTCTCATCCGGCGTCTGCGACTTGTGCGACAGCAGTTGATCGCCGAGGAGGAGGAAAGACGCCGGCGCGGAAACTCGATGTGACTGCGGAGTCGGCTCGAGACATCTCGGGTCGTGGTTGCGGTCTGCCCGGAAGGAATCTATTTTCATCGCACCGAAGCCCGAATGGCTCGAGATTCCCTGTCTCTTCAGGCGGGGGGCATCGCGTGGTTCCCACGGGCCTCGAGCAAGCATCGAGCCGACCGGGCGGCAGGCCTGCGAGTCGCGCAGTGTAGACATCTGACCCCTGCCATGACAGGAAGGAGAGGTAAAGGTGAAAGGAACGACCCGTAAGCGGTTTGCCGGATGGACGCTGGTCATCTCGACGATGGCCATGCTGGCCTTGGGCGGTATGCTCATGCGTACGCCTGCACAGGCGGAGGAGAGTCTCGGAGAGCACAGCCTCATCACGAGCCTGGGCAACCAGAAGTATGCCAAGTATCTCTACCCGAACCTGAATCAGGCCTTCTACCTCCCCAAGCAGTACGAGACGCGCTTCGACATCCACAATGCGAAGTTCTTCCAGATCGAGTACTACGACGTCATTGGAAACTACCCCAGCTTGAAGTTCAACGTCGACGTGAATCAGCCGGAGTACCTCCAGATGCACTGCGACGTCTCGTTCTACAACCCCCGCGGTGAGCTCATCCATCGGTTCGCCAACATCAGCCCGAACCGCTGGCTCTCGCTGCCGCACAACCTCACGTCGCTCGAGTACGACCGCCTGCAGGTTCGCATTCGCAACCACGGCCAGTCGAACCTCGACTTCCGCTTCGTCACCCTCGACCCCGTCGATCCGGTGAAGGGCACGCCCATCCCGCCGACCCGCGACATCCATCTCTAAGAATCTCGGTTTCGGCATGAAGCAGGGTCTGCCGCGCTCGGCAGGCCCTGTTTTGCTGTCCGGGCAAAGGAAGCGCACGGCGGGCGCGCTGGCGCTCGTGGTGATGGTCGCGCTGACCGTCGTGGCCGGATGCACCCCGGCTGCCCTCCAGCTCGAGTCTGCCCCGGCGCGCGGCGTGGCGCGGCGGGTGGTGAGCCTTGCGCCCAATACCACCGAGATGCTGTATGCGCTTGGCGCGGGGGGGCAGATCGTGGCCTGCACCGCCTCATGCAACTATCCTCCCCAAGCGCGAGCCCTTCCCCGAATCGGGGATATGCACGTCGATGTGGAACGGGTCGTGGCGATGGCCCCGGATCTCGTGGTGGCCGAGTGGCTCACACCGCCCGACCTGGTGCGGCGCTTGCGCGCACTCGGGCTGCGGGTGCTGCAGGTCGATTCCTCCACCATCGACGGCTACCTCGAGACCCTGGGGCGACTCGGCGAGCGCACGGGCCATCCGGCTGAAGCCGCGCGTCTGAGCGCCAGGCTCACGTCGAAGGTCGGGGCGCTGCGCCGTCGCCTGGCCGAGGTGCCGATGCAACGACGTCCCCGCGTGTTCATCGAGATCTGGGGAAGACCGTTGCAGACGGCGGCGTGCCAGACCTTCATCGATGAGATGATTCGCCTTGCTGGAGGCGTGAACGTTTTCGGTGAGCTCGAGCAGTACCCCCGGATCAGCCCGGAGGCGCTGCTCTCGCGGGATCCGGACGTGGTTCTCCTCACCTCGTCGAGCGTCGAGGCGTTTGCTGCCGAGCCCGGACTGGGAAGCCTGCGCGCCGTTCGCAATCGGCGCGTGTGGGCAGTCGACCCTGATACCCTTGTACGTCCAGGGCCACGCTTGACCCAGGCGCTCGACGGGCTGACCCGGATGCTCACGCAATGACCGCGCAGTCGCTGGTGCTTCGCCTGTTCCGCGGCCTCCTCGTGGGGGTCGCGCTCTACGTCGGCATTGCGCTGCTGTCGCTCGACGTCGGAACGGTGCGCATCTCGGAGGCGACCATCGTTCGCGTGCTCGCCGAGCCCGCGCTGCGTACCGTTGTCGACAGCGGTGATCGCGCCCGGGACATGCTCGGGCAGGAGGCACGCATCATCTGGGACATCCGCCTGCCTCGCCTGGCGCTGGCCTCTCTGGTCGGCGCGTGTCTGGCCCTGGCTGGCGCGGCGTTTCAAGGGCTCCTGCGCAACCCGCTGGCCGATCCGTACATCGTGGGGACCTCGTCCGGCGCGGCGTTTGGAACGGCGGTCGCCATCGCCCTGGGGCTCTCGTCCGGCGTTGATTCGGCCGAGTCGCTCCGGCCCTTGTTCTCGTTTGCGGGCGCGCTGCTCACCATGTACTGCGTCGTTCGTCTCGCCAGGGTAGAACGCCGGCTCCCGGTAGACACCTTCCTTCTTGCGGGGGTGGTCATGGGCTCGTTCCTGTGGGCCTTCGTGTCGTTCATCATGGCGACCGCGAACGGGCGCATGAAGGAGATCGTGCTCTGGCTGATGGGAGATCTGTCGCTGGCCACATGGTCTCTCGTTGGCCTGGTCGTGCCCTACTTCGTGCTTGGCGCCCTCGCGCTGGGCGCACTTGCACATCGCTTGAACCTGCTGTCGATGGGAGAGGAGTCGGCTTCGTCGCTCGGCGTCGACGTGGAGGCCACCAAGCTCGTCGTGGTGGCCGCCGCGTCGCTTCTCACCGCCGCGGCGGTCTCGGTGAGCGGCCTCATCGGGTTTCTGGGGCTCTTCGTTCCGCACCTCACGCGATCGGCCTGCGGCCCTGACCATCGGGTCTTGCTGCCGGTGTCGGCCATCGCGGGCGCAACCTTCCTCGTTCTGGCAGACACCGCGTCGCGCGCCATGAGTCCGGTCGAGCTCCCGGTGGGCGTTCTCACCGCCCTCTTCGGGGGGCCGTTCTTCTTCGTGCTGCTGCGCAGACGTCTGAGCCAGCTCTGAGGGACGCGACGACGGTGGTCCCGGCACGGCCGCACCTCGAAAACAGGGAAAGCCCGCGCGGCGAAGCGAACTCACGATGCACGGTCAGAGCGTCGATGGCGCTCTGGGGCGGGCGAGGAGCGCCATGAACTGCGTAAAGTGCGGCCAGTCGAATCCGGGCGGACTCAACTTCTGTCAGCGTTGCAACGCCCAGCTTCTCAAGATTGCGGGGGCCGCCGCGTCGTCTTCCCTCGACATCGAGGAAGGCAAGGCGTACCTCACCCCCGATCGCGCCTACCCCACCGAGTTCTTGTACAACCTGAGCTGTCGGGCCTACGAGTACGTCCATCAGGGCGCGCCGGGAGAGCCGCTTCTCGAGGCGTATCACATCGTGCGCAGCCGCATCGACGAGTTCGAGGCCGAGGGGCTGCCCGCGCTTCTTTCCGAGCTCGAGTCAGAGCGGCACGAGATGCCGGATGACGACCACGCGCGTCAGATGATCTACCTGCTCAGCAAAGGGGTGTCGATGTACCGCGAGGGCTTCGGCGGGTTCGACGATTTCGTCGAGAGCGGAGAGACCGAGGCCCTGATCTCCGCCATCACGCGAATGCAGGAAGGCAACGATCATCTCGGGCTTGCGGGCGAGCTGGCGCAGGCGCGCAGCCAGAAGATCGAGGACGCGCTGCTGCGTGCCGGACCGCCCCCGCGCGTCTCTCGAGAGAGCGGCTGCGAGGCTGACGCGATGGGGCTCGACACGGATTCGGTGACGTCGCTCTGATGGGCTCTGCTACCCCTGGGCCCGATGCGCCTGTGCTCGAGGCGCGGGGCGTCTCGTTCAGCTACCGTCAGCGTGCGGGTGCGGCTGCGCTCGAGCAGCTCACGCTCAGGGTCGATCGGGGCGAGATGGTTGCGCTTCTCGGGCCCAACGGCAGCGGCAAGTCGACCCTGTTGCGTGTGCTCAGCGGCGTCGCGCGTCCCTCGAGCGGGCAGGCGCTGCTCCAGGGCGTCGATTGCGCGGCGCTTCCCGCGGTCGAGAGAGCCAGGCGGCTGGCGTTTGTTCCCCAGCGCGTTCAGGTCGAGCTCCCGTTCACCGCGCGCGAGGTTGTGATGATGGGACGCGCACCGCATCAGGGGCGCCTCGGCATCGAGCGCGCTCGTGACGCGGAGGTGGTGCTCGACGCCATGCGCGCCATGCGCGTCGAGCGCCTCGGTGACCGTCGTCTCGGCGAGCTCTCCGGGGGGGAAGCCCAGCGCGTGATGCTGGCCCAGGCGCTGGCGCAGGAGCCGGAGGTGCTGCTCCTCGATGAGCCCACGTCGCATCTCGACATCGGCTTCCAGGTCGAGATCATGGAGCTTCTCTTCGCGCTCCATCGCGATCGCACGCTCACCGTGCTCGTGTCGATGCATGATCTCAATCTCGCCGGGCTCTTCTTCCGGCGTCTCGTTGTGATGCGGGCGGGGCGCGTGATGGCCGATGGCGCGCCCGCCGAGGTGCTCACCGCCGCTCTCTTGAGAGAGGTCTACGGAGCAGACATCCACGTCGGGCATCATCCTGACGTGGAGGCGCCGCTGCTTGCGGTGCGACGGCGCGAAAGCGCCTCGCTGCAAAAGGAGGACGCCCCTCGCGGCGGCACGAATCCTTGACCTGAGCCACGCTCAGACGTTCTTCCGGGGCAGCGAACAATCCATGAAACTCGAAGACGTGACCGTCATGGACCTGGCGACCGATCCGCGCCAGTCACTGGGCGAACAGGTGCCGTTCTTCCTGTATCGCTACATCTCCCTGTTTGCCGTTGCAGACTCACGCGGCGCGTACGCTGAGAAGTCCTTGTTCGACGGCGGGTACAAGGCAGGCTCTCAGCTCGTGCGCGAGATGATGTTCGTCGATGTGCCCGGGCTCATCGAGTTCTTTCGTCAGAACGGCATCGCCATCGTCACGGTCGAGTCGACGTCCGGCGCTATCCGCATGGTGCGCCTCGAGGAGTGCGCGACCTGCACGGGGCTGCCTCCTGTCGAGATGTCGCTGTGCCACCTCGAGGCAGGCCTTCTGGCGGGCGCGCTCCAGCATCTCGACAAGTCGTCCGCGCCTTACGGAGCCCGCGAGACCGAGTGTGCGGGGCTGGGCAATTCGAGCTGCCTCTTCGAGGTCGGGCCCGACATCGTGATGCACGGGGAAGGGTGAGAGCATGCCGGATCCCGATATCAGCGAGCTGCTGAAGATGCTCGAGAAGAAGCACGGCGGGGCCGGCGCGCCGCCCGCGCGTGCTCCAGGCGTTCCTCCTCCTGCGCCGCCTGTGGCGGCGGCGCCTCCGGCCCCTGGGAACGCGACACCCGCGCCGCCACCGGTCGGGGCACCCGCAATCGGGCAAGCC
>RGZZ01000352.1 GCA_010028905.1 Pseudomonadota bacterium
TGTCCACCACGACACCGTGGGGGACAACGAGGCGGAGCTGCGCGGACGGGGGCGCACGCTGCGTGTCCACCACGACACCGTGGGGGACAACGAGGCGGAGCTGCACAAACGGGGGCACACGCTGCGTGTCCGCCACGACACCGTGGAGGAGACGCTTCACAACGCTCGGCAGAAAAATCTGCGGCGACCCCTGGCGGTCCCCCCAGGCTACCTCACGTGGGGGCACTGGCGCCAGGCGTGACGTCCCCAGCGGTGACGCCACCACGGCAGGGAAACGCGGCCGTGACGCTGTCGTCGTCTGCCCCCCGAAATGGCTTGCTGCTGCGCGTGCCCGTGCGCCGCGAACACCCGTTTCGCGGCGATTGCAAGGCGCGTGGAGCACCCACAGCCATCGACTGCACACCGCTGGCCCGCCCACAGACGCGGGCCGTTCCCCCTGAATCTGCCTGGGCGACCCACACGCGTCGGCGGGGCTCGCCGGTGCCCGGGGCCCGCGTGGTTTCCGACCGTGCCTGCCACGGGTATATGGTGAGCGGTGGTCGCCCTGACGAAGTGCGACGACAAGAGACGGCCCACAACGCAGAGAGGTGGAATCCCCCATGACCATCGCCACGAGAGCGAACCGCCTGACCCGTTTGCTGCTCGCGGTCGCGCTGGCGCTCGCGCTCATCAGCGCGCCAGGCATCGCCAAGGAAGAAGAGGCTCCCATGACCATCAGTCCGAGCATGCTCTCCGACATGGTCCGCTCACACATCACCGCCAGCGGCATCACGTTCAGCGGATCCGTGCTGCGCGCATCGGGTGGCGCCGCCGCCGTGACGGTAAACGACACGACTGTCGAGATCCCCGCGCGGTTCGCCGCCTACACCACAGATGGACACGCCATCGAAGCCGACGCGCTGCAGTCCGGGATGAGCGTAGCGGTCTCGTACCCCGCGTTCAGCGGAACCGTCACCGAGATGCGCGAGCGCTCGATCATCGTACAGGCTGCCGACGGCAAGACCATCACCGTGCCCGTCACTGCAATGAACGACGCGCTGCGGGCAGAGATCGTGTTCGTGCGTCTCTCCGACAACCGATTTGCAAAGGTCCCGCTGCGCCGAGCCGTCGAGCTGCAAGATCACAAGGGCGCGCGCATCGTCTCCACGATCCCCCCGGGCGCGGTCCTTGCGCCATATGCGTCGGTCGAGGAAGAGCTCGACCTTGCCCAGTCGATCTACGGCACCCGATTCGATCGGGTGCAGATCAACCCGAGCGAGCGCGTCGTCGACCCATCGCTTGACGGTGACAGCAACATCTGACGCCGTCTGGTCGCTTCGGTGGGGCGCGCATCGTCTGCGCCCCACCGCGCTTGCAGAGGGAGGCTGCATCCCGGGTCCCTCCGAGGAATGACACGAGCCCCCCCGTGTCGAACCCTCGGGGCGTGACCAGTGACCGATTCAAATGGCTCGAGTTCGAAGATGACGGCGCCAGCGCCAAGGGGCGCGCGCCCGCGAGCCGGCGAGCGCCCGACCAGGGCAAGGACGAGTACTGGCACGTTGCCGAGGCCCAGCGCGAGTTCGACAGCGGCGCCTATGAGCCAGCGTTGCGCGAGTACTCGGCGGCGCTGCGGTACCGCCGCGACATGGAAGAGGCCTGGTCTGGACAGGTGCGCTGCATGGTTCTCATCGGGCAGATGCAGCAGGCGGTGACGTGGGGACGCAAGGGCCTCGATCTCCTCCCCACCTCGACCGCAATGGCCAGTGCGCTCTCGTACGTGCTGGCGCACGCAGAGCATGGCGAAGCCGCCATGAACCTGAGCGACCAGCTCTTCAGCCAGGGGAGCGAGCACTTCTCCGGAATGCCCTGGCTCTGGTTCGACCGCGGGGTCTGCCTCCTTTCCATGGGGCAGGAGGAGAGCGCGGTGAAGTGCTTCGAGAATGCGCTTCGCGCAGGTGACGGATCGGCAGACTGGCTGCAGCGCATCGGGCAGGAGTACCTTCTCGCAAAGTCCCCCACGCGAGCGCTCTCGGTGTTGAGCAAGGCGCTCGAGCAGCGTGCTGACCGCGCCTTCCTCTGGCAGCTCACAGGACGCGCGGCCGAACAGCTCCACCTCACCGATCGTGCCGCGGAAGCCTTCGAGCATGCCAGACGGCTCGACCCCACCAGTGCGACCGCCGCCCGCGACTCGACCCGGATTCATCGCCAGCGCGCCGCTCGGCCGTGCTGGATCGCAACCCTGGTCTTCGCATCGGAAGAGCATCCCACCGTCGACCGTCTGCGGAGGTGGCGCGATGAGACCTGGCTGCGCAACCCGATCGGGCGTCTCGCCGCACGTCTCTATGATCTGACCGCCCCCGCCGCGTGCGCCGTCCTGAAGCACTTCAGAGCCATGCACGCACCGCTCCGGCGCGTGCTCTCGCGACTGGCCGACCACATCGCCACTGACGCTTCGCAGCGGCCTGTTCACAAGATCGATGCGCCACAGCGACCGACGCTGAAAAGAGAGGACGTTCCGAATTGAACATCACCGATCTGCTCAGACACGCACTCGAGTCCGAGGCTTCCGACCTGCACATCGTCGCGGGCATCCCTCCCAGCCTTCGCATCGACGGCGAGATACAGTTCCTTGACGCCGAACCGCTGAGCGGAAACGATACACGCGCCATGATCATGGCCCTCCTCAACGACCAGCAGCGCGACAGGCTCGAGCACGAACGCCAGCTCGACTTCTCGTTCCAGCTGCCCGAGGTGGGCCGCTTCCGCACCAGCCTGTACTTCGCGCGCGGAGAGCTCGAAGGATCGTTCCGCGTTGTGCCCCCTCGTCTGAAGAGCCTGCACGAGCTGAACCTGCCCAAGGTCGTGGAGCGCCTCGCAAGCTGCCCCAGTGGGCTCGTGCTGGTGACCGGGCCGACCGGCGTGGGCAAGACCACCACCATGAACGCGATGATCGAGATGATCAACAATGACAGACGCGTGCGCATCATCACCATAGAAGACCCCATCGAGTTCGTGCATCCCCATCGGCGCTCGGTGATCATTCAGCGCGAGCTCGACAGCGATACCCTCTCGTTCCGCTCCGCGCTCATCGCTGCGCTGCGTCAAGATCCGAACATCATCTGCATCGGAGAGATGCGCGACCTCGAAACAATCTCGACCGCGCTCACCGCGGCCGAGACCGGCCATCTGGTCATCAGCACGCTGCACACCCAGAGCGCCACGCAGACCATCGACCGCATCATTGATGTCTTCCCCGCCCACCAGCAGGCTCAGGTGCGCATGCAGCTCGCCAACACGCTACAGGGCGTGATCTGTCAGCAGCTCCTCCCGCTGGTCGGAGAGCGGGGACGCGTTCTGGCCTACGAGGTTCTCGTGGCCACGCCAGCCATCCGGTCCCTGATTCGCGAGGGCAAGCTGCAGCAGGTTCCCAACTGCATCACCACGGGCCGGGAGGAAGGGATGCTCCTCATGGACCGCTGCATCCGAACGCTCTATGAGCAAGGCGTGATCAGCTACGATACCGCCGTCTCCCGCTGCCATGACCCGATTACGTTCAAGAGCCTGAACGACGGGTACGCGCGACGCGATTGGAGCGCATGAGCGCGTGCGCGCCGACGAACGGCACGCGATGATGGTGATGCGAGGGAGCACGCGGAAGAGGAGGGCCGAGAGGAGAGCATGAGCGCGCTTCTCTGGTCGACCCTGTACGCGGCGGGTGTGTCTCTCGTGACGTCGCTGCGTTGCCGACCGGCGCCCCCGAGCCTGCCGCGACTGTGCCTGGTGTACGCGCCAGACGCCTTCTGGCTGATTCCCCTGTTGCTGATCGTTCCGACAGCGCTGCGAGAGGCCAGCCTGCCCGCCATCGCCGTGGCCTGCGCAGGCGCGGCGATGACGATGCCAGACATGAGACCGGCGCGCGCCCCCCGAGCAGCGTTGTCGCCTCGCCCGGAAGCGGGCTCCCCCTCGTTTCGCATCGCCACGTTCAATGTGTTCGGCGGCGCCATCGACATCGACAGCTGCCTCGCGCTTCTCGAGCGCCAGCGTCCAGACGTCGTCTTTCTCCAGGAAGCCTGGTGGGCTTCACGACGCCACGCACCCGACACGCTCCCGCGCATCGCGGCCCGATTCGAGGGCTGGCACAGCTTCCGCAGCAGCGACGCACACGAGATGATGATCATCAGCCGCCACCCGTTCATCGAGACGCGAGAGGAGCGAGTCGACAGCCGTCCCTGCCTCGTTGCCGTGATCGCGCTTCATGGCGTCCGGCTGCGGCTCGTCAATGTGCACCTCGACCCCCCCGCGACGCGGCGCACACTGAAACGCAGCGGGAAGCCCGTGGCCACCTTTCTCATCGACACCGAGAACGCGCGCCGTCGTCAGACCGAAGCGCTCTTCGCCCTCATCGCATCAGAGGCCGTGCCCACCGTTGCATGCGGCGACTTCAATTCTCCACCGCACGCATACCCTCCGACGCGGCTGGGCGAGCTGCTCACCGATGCATTCAGTGCGGCGGGCCAGGGCCCCGGATATACGTATCCACAAGCCCTCCCGCTCTGGCGAATCGACTACGTGATGACCTCATCCCATCTCGAGGTCGTGCACTGCGGCGTACCGCGCGCCACGGGATCTGACCACCTGCCCGTGGTGGCCGATCTGCGATTGCGGCCTGACGCTCAGACCGACGCTGGCAACGGCTGATCGTCTTCCGGCGACGCCTCTGACAGCGATGGCAGAGAGGCCGACAGACCGATGTCGACCTGGTCGCCCCCCGAGAAGTCAATGCTCTCGACCGTGTCGTTGAAGCTGTCCCACTCCGCCACATCGCCTTCACCGGGCCGAGGAGCCCAGGCATCGGTGAGATCACTTGTCGCTCCTACGCGGAGGGATCGCCAGCGCATCCAGCAGAGCTCCTCACCAAGCTCGTCATCCCAGTACTCATAGGTGGCGTGGAGCTCGTATCCGAGACGGCGTATCACCGATTGATGCTCGTTGAACAGGCGGTACGCCGATCGGCGGCACACCCCCTCGATGGGCAGCGACTGCATCGACTTCGCCTCGATGTCGTCGGCCAGCTGCGACAGCAGCGGATAGAGTGCGCGAGGATCAGCGGCCTGCAGATCATCGATGAACACGACCGGCTCCGGCCGCGGCACATCGACGAGCGTTGCGCCTCGCCACGCGATGAGGTAGCCCAGACAGGCACCGTGCTCGTCGTGGCAGATCGACGCAAAGGCGGCCTGCATCTTGGCGAGACCCTCGAGGCGGCTGCGCAGCCCGGTCTCGCCGTGCCGCATGGAGACCGGGTAGCGCCCCTCCATGTCTGCGAGCTGGGAAGCGTCATCAACCTCGATGGGACGTACCTGGAGCTTCTTCAAGTGGAGGC
>RGZZ01000353.1 GCA_010028905.1 Pseudomonadota bacterium
TTCAACCCCATTGCTTCGAAACGACTCAGGTATGCGGGCCAGCCGCTCTCGAAGTCTCCCATCTTCAGCATCAGGAGACCGTGATCGAGCCTTATGTTGGGGCTGTTCGGCGCCAGTCGCAGCGCCTCACGATAATGATGCGCAGCGTCTTCAGGCTGGCTCACGGCCTGGTACAGACCCCCGATGTGCCAGTGCGCCAGCGCCTGTTCCGGGTCGCGGGCGAGCAGTGCGTTCAGCCGTTCGATGCCTTCTTCGTAGCGGCCCGCATTGAGGCAGATCGCGCCGAGGGTGCAGTGCGCGAGCACGTTGTCTGGGTCGAGGGCCAGCGCCTGGTGCGCCGTTCTCTCGGCTTCGGCCGTGCGACCCACGCTCAGGTAGGCGCTGCTGAGATGGGCCAGCAGCGATGGTTGCGGTGGGGGTGGCTCGGCGGCGGCTTCGAAGAGAGCGACGGCGCGGTCCTTGTTGCCGTGCTTCTTGTGGAGCAGGGCGCCCGCGATCAGCAGCGCGCCATCGGTGGGCGCCGTCGCGATGGCGCTGTCGAGGACCTCGAGGGCGTCCGCTGCACGGTTCTGTGCGAGCAGCGCCTCGGCTTGCGAGATGGCGGTGTGACCCGTGGGTTCTGCAGCGTCAGCGAAGCGAGGGCGGGTTCTGGCCTTGTGCTTGCCGGGAGGTCGAGGGGCCATGGCGAAGGGTACTTCTCGTCGCGTTCAGCGAAGTCCCTCGAAAGCGCCTCATCTCGGCGCGCACAGAAGACTTCCGAGCAGGGTGGCAAGCTCGGTCTCGAGGGTTCGCAGACGCCACCGGTATGCCATCACGGCCTTGCGGTCGATGTTGATCCACTGTCCCTGTTCGTATCGCTGCCCGAACACGTCGAGCATGAGGGCGTCGATGGCCTCATCGGCTGTGTCCCAGCGAACGCGTCGCGCCGAGCTCAGGCCGAGGAGAAGCGACAGCGGTGTGGTGGCACGCAGATCGGTGAATGCCATCACCATCTCCGTGAGGGCGTTCACATCGGGGGGGGTACCCGACGGATCGCCCGCCACGATGGGGACGGGGTTCGTGCTTTCGTGCAGGGGCACCGCGTTGATCAACCAGTGTCCCAGATGGACCACGTTGGCGCGTCCCCGTCCGAACAGTGAAACGTCTTCCCCGCTGCGTGCCATCCAGATCTGCAGTGCGTCGAGCAGCGTGGACATGGTGGCAGGATCGATGCCTTCGGCCTCGCGCGTGCCGAAGATGCCCACGGCCCGTGCCCCTCTCTGCAGCAGTGCGTGGAGCGCACGGTTGCGGGCGAGTGCCGGGGTGAGGTCGTCCCCCACGCCCACGATGACGAGGTCGCTGTCGTGAATCTCTTCATCGTCTGGCAGGGTGTCGAGCGCAGCTACGCGCACCTGTGCATCGACGGGCAGAAGTCGCTTCACGGCGCGCAGCCCGAGCGTCGTCGATGGCTGGTTCACCTCGCTCAGGGGAACCACCAGAACCCGGGGCAGGCGTGGCGATGCGGGCGCGGCCGGCGCGCACGGTGCGTCGGGCAGCGGCGCGATGGGCGTCGCTTCGACCGCGGTTGCAGCGCTCTCGTGACACCTGGCCTGCTGCTGTGTCACAAACGCTTGCAGCGCCAGGGTCATGCGCTCGACCACCGCCGTCCAGGTCTCCCCCTTGCGCATCCGGAACAGCCGCACGCTGGGATACCACGGGGAGTCGTCCCGATCGTACATCCATCGCCAGTCCGGGTTTCTCGGAATGAAGATCCACGTCGGGCGACCGAGGGCGCCGGCCAGGTGTGCGGCGGACGTGTCGGCGGTGATGATGAGATCGAGGCTCGACAAGATGGCGGCGGTGTCTTCGAAATCGGTGATGAGCGGTGTCGGATCGAGCATGGTCACTGCTGTCGGGGGGAGGCTTTTTGAAAGCGCCTTCGGGCCCATCTGCAGCGAGACGAACGTGACCCCCTCGGTCTGCAAGAGAGGGGCCAGTTCGTCGAGGGAGAGCGAGCGAAGCCGGTCGTTGGCATGGGTGGGACTCCCGGCCCAGATCAGGCCCACCGTCAGGCGTCGGTTGCTCTCGAGTCGTGACGGCCACGCGCTTGTCGCAGCGGTCAGGTAGGGAACCGGTGCATCCGGCGTGCCCTCGGTGGGGTGAAAGAGTCGCGGCAGCTCGAAGACCGAACAGACGCGGGTGAACGACGATGCGCGCTGCTCGGCCTCTTCTCGATCGATGACTGTGACCTCTGGAAAGTTGCGCGCGAGCAGTCGCTTCAGCTCGGGCTGGCACATCACGAACAGGGTTGCCGCGCCAGACGGGCTGCTGCCTTGCGACAGTCGCTGCAGAATCAGGGGGATGTAGCGCGCCTGCTGCAGCATGTCGCCCAGGCCTTGCTCGTATTGAAGCAGCAGCCGTCCGTCGGGGAGCGGTTCACCCTGCCACGGGGTGCCCGCGATGCGTCGCGCAATCAGCCCTTGACCCTGGAAGCGGTGCGCATATTCGCGCCATCCGGCCTCGAAGCGACCCATCGTCAGCAGCAGCAGGCTGTGGTCATAGCGAAGGCTGGGGCTGTCTGGGGCGGCTGTGAGTGCTTTTCGGTAGTACTCGTCGGCTGCGTCGCTCTCACCGGCGGATTGGTACAGGCTGGCGAGGCGCCAGTGCAGATAGGGGTTGCCGGGGGTGCGCGCGAGGGCCTTGCGAATGACGTCGAGGCCGTCTTCGAAACGTCCCTCGGCCTGACAGATGGTGCCGATCAGGCCAGCGGCGTCGACATTGCTCGCGTCGAGGGCGAGAATGCGTTGGGCCACCTCCTCGGCCTGGGAAAGGCGTTTGGTGTTCTGGTAGGCGAAGCCGAGCTCGATGAGGGTTGAGAGGTCTCCTGGCTTCAGGCGTGACGCCGTCTCGAGAAGCGAAACCGCCCGTTCCTTGTTGCCATACTGCTTGAGCACCTTCCCCACGCGCAGCAGGAGAGCGGCGTCGTTCGGTCGTTCGCTGACGGCCTTCTCGAGAATCACGAAGGCCTCTGTGTAGCGCTCTTGTGCCAGCAGATCCGGGACGCTCGACAGCGAGGCGCTGTCTGATGGTTGCGCCGGCCCGGCGAAGCGCTTGCGCACCTTGGCGTGACGTGAGGTGTCTTGCTTGCGGCCCATGAGGCGTGCTTCTCGCGTTCCTGTGCAAAGTCCCCCGTCGCGGTGCTGTGCGAGGAGATCGTTGATGGCGCGCGGTACTCTCGACGGTGTGACACAGACCGAACCGCCTTCGCTGACGTCTCCGCGCGATGAGCGTGCCCGCATCGTCGCCTTCACCTTCATTCCTGCGGGGACGCGCGTGCTCGACATCGGTGCGGGCGACATGGCGCTCGAGCGGTTCCTGCCCTTCGGGTGCACCTACCTGCCTTGCGATGCTGAACCGCGTGACGCGCGTACGCAGCGCGTCGACATCAGCGCAGGAGAGATGCCTGGGTTTGAGGGGGCCGACCTCATCACCGTGCTGGGCGCCCTCGAGCATGTGCGCGACGTGCCGGGCTTCTTCAGCCGATTGCGGCAGGCCAACCTGCCCGTGGTGGTCACCTACGCATCGGTTGATCTCGCCCCCGATCTCGATCGGGCGGCGATGGGCTGGGTGAACCATCTCAGCACCGAGCAGCTGCTGGTCAGCGCGCTGCAGGCGGGCTTTCACGCCCACGTGGGCACGCGCCTCGACGACACGCAGGTGGTGCTCAGCCTGCGTCCACAGCCGCAGCCTCAGGTGCAGGAGCGTCGGGTGCTGGTGGTCGCACAGGGTCACGGCGCTGGCGCGAGAGAGGGCGTTGAATCGCTGGATGCGCGCCTGGGCCTTCGCGCGCTGCAGTCGGTGCTGCCGGCACACGCCTCGCTCTCGTGCATCGAGGCGGGAGACGCGGTCCCGGAAGGCGATTTCCATCTCGCTGTACTCGGGCTTGGGGGCGCGTTGACCCTAGGTGAGGCCCGAGACGTGCTGCCGTATCTTGCCGCCGCGCCGCGCACGGTGGGGGTCTTTGGCGCGCCCGTGACGCCTGACCCTGATTTCGGCGCGCTGCTCGATGGTCTCACCGTCTGGCTGGCTCGCAGCGACAGCGACGTGCAGCGCTTCGCTGCGGGGCGTCAGAACGTGGTTCCCGTGGGCCCCTGGGCGCTCGATGGGCTGTGCATGGGGGCGGGCTCCCTCGAAACGCCCTTTGACGCTGACGCCTGGCTCGTCGCGAATGCATTGGGTGCAGTGCAGGTCGACCGCTTCATCGACGCACTTCAGTCACATGCCAGCGTGGCGTCTACCCGCCTTCATGCATTGCTCTGCGCGGCGGTCAGTGCGCGTCATCTCTGCTTCCCGGAGGGGCGCGTGAGCGACGAGGCTTTCGTGGCTGCCGACGCCGTGATGCGTGACGTCATCGGTCGACCCCTGGTTCGGGGCGAATGGGTGGAGGTTGATCGCGATGCCGTGGTGGCCTGCAAGCGAAAGCTTCGCACCCTGCTGGGCGAGACGCGCAAGCTGGTGGAGGTTCTGCTGGGATAGCGGGCTGGTGGCGGTTCGGTGGCCGCCTCGTCGGCTACGGGCGCGCGGGGAAGTCGATGTGCGTGTGCTCGCTTGCGTCGCGGAATGCACTGACGTAGCGCACCGCAGTCGACTCTCCGATGGTGAAGAAGTGCTCGAACCCGAGCAGCGCGGCTTCGAGGTTCGTGTCGAGGGGCATCTGGGCCATGAACGTCGGAAAATCGAAGGCCGCCCCGATCAGCGCCGTCTTGATCTCGTCGGGAAGTCGCTGATAGTCGATGGGGTGGAGCTTCACGACCAGCAGCTTGCCTGCCGCCTGGGCCTTGGCGTGGATCTGCGCCACGGTGTCGATCATCTTCCTGGCGTAGGCGTAGCGGCGCTCATTGTCGGGGCAGCTCAGCAGCAGCTCGAAGATCATGGGCACCATGCACAGCCAGGTGTCGGGCAGCGGGAGTGTTCGCATCTGCGCCCAGTTGCGGAAGAGCGTGACCTTCTTCATGTCCGGGAACGAGCTGGAGACCGCCGCGTAGGCGCCGCCGTAGCGGGGTGAGCGGCTGTCGAACCAGACCGCGCCGCATCGGTTGACCTCGTTCAGGTCATCGATCTGCAGCCGTTCCAGCAGGCCTGTTTCGCGCAGGATTGCTTCAAGCTGCGCTATATCGACCTGCCAGTCGCCCACAGAGACGTTCACGAACTGCCGCCAGTAGTCGACCGCGTGGGTGCCTTCCTCGATGTAGTAGAAGCTCGAGAAGACCTTTGCGCTGCGGACGAGCTTGCCCAGCATCAGCCCTGTGTGGGGGAGGTAGAGCTCAAGGGGGCTGGGGGGCCGCGTGTCGATCACATCGAA
>RGZZ01000354.1 GCA_010028905.1 Pseudomonadota bacterium
GACGGGCGCCTCGAGATCGGTCGACTCGACGAGCACCGCCTGCGGCAGCGACGTGCGCTCGCTGCGCGCGACCCGGCGCGCCATCTCGTCTGCCCGCTGTTCACCCGCTACCAGCGCGAGGTTCTCGACGCGCGGCGGACTGGAGGTGAGGTCGACGCCATCGCGCGCCCCCGGCTACCCCATGTGCCGGACGATCTCCCGGAATCGTGGCACGACACGCTGCGCGACTACGCGGTGGCCTTCGAGGCCCTGCGCACCGTGCCCCGCGATTTCACCGCGGGCGACACGGGCCTGAGCAGCCTCTTCGGCCTTCCGCCCTATCACGCGGTCGACGCCGTGACGTACTACGGCGGCTCCATCCCCCTCGCCGTGGGGGCGTGGCTGGCCGGTCGCGAGCATGCGTGGGCCGTGACCGGAGACTATGCCTTCGCGGCCGCGGGTGCGCTCGGTCTCACCGAGGCGGCGCACCGCCAGGCGCCCGTGAAGGTGGTCATCTTCGCCAACGGCCAGGCCCGAGCCACGGGTGGGCAGACGGTGGCCCTCGACGATGTCGAGGCCATCATCGGCGGATACGAAGCCAGGGTGCATCGCGTTGAAGACGCGCGCGATGGCGTGGCCGTGCGCGAGGCGGTAGAAGAGGCCACCCAGCGCGACGGGCTGCGCATCGTGCTGCTGCAGTACCCGGTGCGCTTCGGTCTCTGAGGCCGCCGTACGTCTCGTTGCCGGAAGGGGTCGCGGCGGCGGTGGGGAACCAGAGTCGCATGCGCTCCGATCCCATCGACATCAGAGAACCCGGGCCCACCTCGCTGCAGATCACCTGGGCCGATCAGCACGTGAGCCTCTTCACCTACACCCAGCTGCGCGAGCTGTGCCCCTGCGCCATGTGCCGCGCACAGCAGCGTTCGGGCGGGGTCGATGCCCTTCTCGCCAGCATGGTGGCGCCCAACCTCGGTGCCCGTGACATCAGCGTGGTGGGGCGCTACGCCCTCAACATCGTGTTCGGTGACGGGCACGACAGCGGTATCTTCACCTTTGACATGCTGCGCGATCTCTGCCCCTGCGAGGCCTGCGCCGCGGTCAGCCCCGCCTCGGCCGAGGGCTCCCATGGCGCGTGACGGCGAGCCCGAGGGGGCGACGAATGCGGAGGCGACGTCGGCGCCCCACGATGATGATGCGGGGCGATTGAACCGGCGAGAGCTCTGCACGGGGGTGGCCTCGGTGGCCTTTGCGGCGCTGCTCTCGGGCACGGCCGCCTTCGCCCGCCCGCCTGTCGAGAAGGGCCCCTTTCTGGCGCCTGACCTGGTCGAGCTCATCACCCTCGACCCCAGCCTGAAGCTCGACATCCGCTACGCGACCCGCGACAACTTCCTCGGGGTCGTGCTCTACCCGGAGGCACGGGCGTTCATGCAGCGCCCGGCCGCCGAGGCGCTGGTGCGCGCGCATCGCGCGCTGCGCCGCCACGGCCTGGGGCTGATGATCTTCGACGCCTACCGGCCCTGGCGGGTCACGAAGCTGATGTGGGACAACGCCCGCCCCGAGTGGCGCAAGGGTGGCTATGTGGCCGATCCTGACAAGGGCTCGCGTCACAATCGCGGGTGCGCGGTCGACCTCACGCTGTTCGAGCGCGCCACGGGTCAGCCCCTCGACATGCCCACGGGCTACGACGACTTCCACGAGCAGGCCCACGCCGAATCGCCGAACGTCACGCCGAAGGCGAAAGCCAACCGTGAGCTGCTCCAGCGCGTCATGCTGGCCCAGGGGTTTCGCATCCTGCCCGAGGAGTGGTGGCACTTCGACTACAAGGACTACCCCCACTACGGCATCCTCGACATCGACTTCGCGCACGTCGAGACCCGCGCGGGCGCCTCGACGCGTCAGAAGCGCTGACCCGGCGGCAGGCGGCCCCCTCGTGCGTCACAGAACCCCGGGAATGAACCGGAACTTCACCCGCGCGCAGTAGTCACGATACTCCTCGAAGCGCATGAGATGGCGCTCTTCGGTGATTGCGCGCAGCACGTAGAGCCCATCGACCATCACCACGATGAGGAACAGGGGGAGCGTGTCGATGTTGCGCGCGCTCTCCGCCCACCAGCCGATGATCTTGCTTGCGTAGGCGGGGTGGCGCACCACGGCGTAGGGGCCTCGGGCGATGAGTCCGCGATACGTGAGGTTGCTGAAGCGCAGGCCAAAGGCCAGGGTCGAGGCGACGTAGACGCAGAAGGCCGCGAACGAGATCAGCTGCAGCCCGATGCCCACCTGCGCGGCCACCGGAGGGCCTTCCTGCAGCGGCAGCCTGCCCACCGTCCAGAAGTTCAGCGGAGGGTAGCAGAGCAGCGTCACCAGCCAGCCCCCGATGGAAGGATCGACGCTGCGCGTCTTGTTCCCCAGCCACCGGGATGCGCAGGTGTAGCCGAGCAGGCCCAGCGAGATGTCCATGGTGCCGATGAGGCCGAACGCGAACGACGTGGCGTTCTGCGTGACGAACACATAGCTGCCATCGACGGCCTGGTAGATGAAGGCGCGCACCAGGAACCCCACATTCAGGAAGAAGCTCACCGTCATCACCGGGATGAAGAACGTCTTCACGACCAGATCGAGGAGCGTGACGCGAACCGATGGTCGGCGCAGCGCGCGAAGTCGACGGCGTGAGCGCGCCAGCAGGCAGATGACGAAGCCCGGGTCGCTCAGGTTGTCGGTCAGGCCTGCGCCCCAGAGGTTGGTCAGGAAGGCGTAGGGGAGCCCGAGAAACAGGTAGATCGAGAGCAGCGCGCAGCAGGTGAAGCGCCAGACCTCGAATATGGCGGCGCCGTAGAGCGGCGTTCTCAGGCTCACCATCACCACGGCGGTGAATGGGACGAGACCTGCCAGCCATCGCCAGAACGCGGTGCGCAGCGCCCACCCGACTGGCGCGAGACGGGCGCCGCGCCAGCGGGGAAGGGCGACGGCGACGACGACGGCGGTGCTGAACGCGTATGACGCCAGCAGCCCCGTCTCGAGCCTCGAGAGGCGGCCGACGCCGAGCTCGATCCAGGGGCTTCCCCCGGCGAGCGTGGCGACCCAGGGGATGGTGGCTGAGACCATCAGGCCGGTCAGGACGAGGATTCGCTGGCGCGGCGCGGCGCGCTCCCAGGCGGCCATGAGCAGCGCCCCCAGACCCAGGGAGGCGAGCAGCGAGAGCACCTCGCGGTTCACCACGTCCATTCCGCTGCCGGGGATCCAGGGAAAGGGGTGTTCGAGGAGCAGCGGCTGCGGCAGGCCCATGCGAAAGTCGATGCACGCTCCCACGAGCGCGACGATGAGCAGGCTGCCGAGCAGGCCCGTGGACAGGTTCTGGCACCCGTTCAGCGCCGGGCTCGGGGAACGGTTCGACATCTCGCAGGCCCTCGCAGTTCAGCGCACCTCAGGGCTCGAGCCATCCACCGGCGTCGCGCCAGCCCTGCAGGCCTTCACTCAGATGCTTGACGTTGGTGTATCCCAGCGCCGACGCGGCACGCGCGCCGTCAAGATACGACAGTCAATGGCTGTTGGCGCAGTACGAGACGATGAGCGCCTTCTTGCTGGGGGGGAGCAGCGAAGCGAGCTGCTTCTGCTGGCTGTAGTAGTGGATTGCGCCAGGGAGGTGCCACTGCTTGTACACCTCCTGGTCGTTGCAGTCGATGAGGGTCACCTTGTGTGCCTTGATGGCCGCCGCCAGAGCGCCGTGCGCGATGTCGGGGTACCCCTCGTGCGGGGCGGCCCACGCCCAGGGCACGCTCAGCGCCAGGGCGACCAGGACCAGGAACAGCTTCAGCCTCATGGATGCCTCCTACTTCTGGGGATGCGCGCGAGGCCGGCCTGCTTCAGGTCGGCCTCACATCACTCGCAGGGCGTCGCGCAGGGCAGCGACCTCCGGATGATTCGACAGGGACGCGTTCAGGGTGAGCAGCTCCTCGACGTAGTGCGAGACCGCGGTCTTCACCGCACTGAGGAAATCTGTCTCGGTGGGGGTGGCCGACGCGAGGTCGCCCTCGTCCGGGTCATCGCGGTATGCGACCTGCACCCGGTCGTCGTCGAGACGCGTGAGCACGAGGCAGGCCGGGCTGTCGCCGAACCCGGCCACATGGGTGCCGCCGTCTCTCACCTGGTGCGCGGCGTCGAGCAGATGCTGGGCGAACACGAACACGGTGTCACCGATGCGGGCGCCCTTGCTGTTGAGCGGATCGCCCACCGCGGCCGTCGCGCCGTCATGGAGCATGGGCTGCCCGTTGAACTCGAGCGCGATCCAGCCCGAGGCCAGGGTCTCGAGGTCTGGCTTCAAGGGCGCCCGAGGCCAGTGCGCAAGAACGGCCTTGTCCTCGGCGGGCGGGTCGAGCTCTACCTTCAGTCGGAATGCGTGCATGTCTGCTCCCTCAGCGCTTCGGATACGCGGTGATGATCGAACCGTCAGCGCCCACCACCACGAGAACCTGATACGATGCACCCGCTGGACGCCAGCGGTACTGGCGACGGCCACGGTCGTAGACGGGGGTCTGTCTGAGCGCCGTGCCGATGCACTCCTGCACCTGCACGTCATCGCGCATGCCGAGTGCCTGTCCGAACGTGGTCACGCGGCCGCCATCGTACCAGATGCCATCGATGTGCTTGCCCTTGATGTGCAGCCAGCCCCAGTCGCCGCGATGCCCC
Source organism: Pseudomonadota bacterium (assembly GCA_010028905.1). NCBI lineage: Bacteria > Pseudomonadati > Pseudomonadota > Pseudomonadota bacterium. Next base: position 4,663 of record RGZZ01000354.1, read on the forward strand.
GTACCTCGCCCCGCGTAGAGCAGAACGGTCTGGCCGCGCCCGTCGGCGTAGGTGCGGATGACGCGGTGGGAGCCAGACCCGCTTCGGGCCAGGGCGCTGGTGGAGAGCGTGAGACCGAGCAGTAGCGCCAGCAGGGCGCGCAGATGCATTCTCATACCGACCGGTTCCCTTCGGCCGCCTCTTCCCCTGCCGCTGCGGCCTTGTTCAGGGCCCCCGCTGCAGGATGCGCTCCACGAGGTCGGGGCGGAAGAACAGGTGGGCGAATCGCTCCGCGGTCTCGGCTTGCTGGCCGGTGCGCCAGCGCACGAGTGTCATGGCGTGCTCTGATCCGACGAAGTAGCCGTCCGGGTCGAACGCGATCCACTGCCGGTCAGTACCCGCAGATGCGCTGGGAGACGGGCCCGTGGCGAACGTGAGGAGCAACCGCCCCTCGTGAGCGTCGTGCAGCATCACGGTGCCGTCGCGGCTGCCACTGGCGGCCACCGAACCGTCACCGCTCAATGAGACGCCCGTCACGGTGGCGTGGTGCGCGGTGAAGGCGCGCTGCAGCGAACCGTCACGCAGGTCGAAGAGCCGCGTCGCGCCGTCTGCCGCGCCCACCAGCAGCGATGCGCCCTGAATCGGGAACGCCAGGCTGCTCGGTGTGCCGGTGCCTTCCAGCACCCGCTCGACGCTGC
>RGZZ01000355.1 GCA_010028905.1 Pseudomonadota bacterium
CCCCCCCTGCAGCGCCAGCGCCGCCCAGAGCCACTGGTCAGGCGGCGCCCCCGTCGGCTCCGCCACCACGAGGCAATGTTCCGCCCTCCCGTCCGACGGCCGCGCCCCTCGTCGCTGATTCGCGCAGTGCTGTGATCCAGAGCAAGGAGAGCGCCTCGTCGGCCTACGAAGACGCCGAGACGCTGTCGCGCGCGCCTACGCGTCGGCGAGCGGGGGCTGAGAACGAGCCCACGACACCCACAGGCGCTGACCTGAGCGATACGCTCGGGGGCGACGACGACGAGGGTTTCAACTTCAAGGACGCCGGATTCGTGTGGCGCTGGCGCGCCGACTACATCCTGGGCTTCCTCGAAGGCCCCAACAAGGGCCAGAAGATCGAGCTGCTCACCGATCAGCTCGAAGATGGTCGTCGCATCACGATGGGGTCTGATGGCGAGCGGCTGAACGAGATCGTGATCGATGACCCGGCCGTGCCCAACGTGCAGGCCACCATCACCTACGCCGTCGGCCGCTTCACCTTGCTCAACGAGGGCTCGGAGAGCGAGATCGCCGTCAACGACATGGCCGTCTCTCCACGTCAGGAGATGCTGCTCAAGACCGGCGACCGTGTCACCATGGGCACCAGCGTGCTGATCTTCCTCGAGCGCTCGGTCGTTCAGTCGCTGAGCCGTTTTCAGCTCGCCGTGCTCAATGGAATCCCGGAAGACCGCGGACGCTCGTTCGACCTGCTGCGCGAAGCTGTGGTGATCGGTCGCCACCGCACCTGTGAGATCTCGCTCGCCGACCCGGAGATCTCGCGAAAGCATCTGAGCATCACCTTGCGCAACGGCCGCTTCTACCTGAGCCATCTCTCCACCAGCAATCCGACCTTCATCAACGGCATCTCGCTGCCGCGCGGACGCGATCGCCTTCTCAACGACGGCGACAAGATACAGGTGAGCGATTACACGACCCTGCTCTTCCGCGAAAGACCATCTCGAAAGTGAGCTCGGAAATCGAGCCAGAGACCCCATGACCGCTACCGACCTCCCCGGCACCGACCTCGACCGCATCTTCCGCGTTCTGCTTCCCAGAGCGCGGGAGGCCCTCATCGCATCCGACGGGCGACTGACGCCTCTCGGGGCCACCCTCGACAACCAGGGAGAGCTCCACGCCGCCGTGACCATGGAAGGCGCCGAGCCGATGCAGCCGCCCGCGTTGCTCGAGCGCATGCTCGCCAGCTTCGAGGCGCAGGCCTGCGCCGGCCGCATCAAGGCCTGCGGCGTGTGCTATGACGCACGCGTCGAGGGTCCGGCCGGTGCCGCCGACGCCATCGCGACCCGCCTCGAGCACCAGAACGGTGAGTCAGCCGTCATCTATCTCCCGTATGTTCGCACCAGCGCGGGCGCGTTCGAGTTCGGAAGCCTCATCCCGGCCAGCGAGACGCGGCGCGTCTGGCGCTGATCGGCCGCTGAATCCACATCTGAGGAGCGCCATGCCACACGCCACGCCTGAAGAGATCCGTCGCTTCCTGCAGTACACGTTCAAGTCGCATCCCTGGCACGGCATCGCGACCCTGGCCAAGGAACCCGACACCTTCAACGCCTATCTCGAGGTCGTGCCCTCTGACATGGTCAAGTACGAGATCGACAAGGCCACGGGGCATCTGAAAGTCGATCGTCCGCAGAAGTACTCGAGCCTCTGTCCCACCCTCTACGGCTTCATCCCCCGCACCTACTGCGGCGAGAAGGTGGGGCTGTTCTGCTCGCAGGCCACGGGGCGCGCGGGCATCGAGGGCGACGGTGACCCGCTCGACATCTGCGTGCTGAGCGAGAAGCCCATCACCCACGCCGACATCCTGGTGCGCGCCACGCCCATCGGTGGGCTGCGCATGGTCGACCACAACCAGGCCGACGACAAGATCATCGCGGTTCTCGAGGGCGACCTCGAGTACGGTCGCTGGCGAAGCATCCAAGACATGCCGACCGCACTGGTCGACCGGCTGCGGCACTACTTCCTCACCTACAAGCAGCTGCCGGAATCCGCCCTCTCCGCGGGGGAAGCGCCCGCGCCACGTCTGGTGGAGATCACGCACGTCTACGATCGAGACGAGGCCATGGCTGTCATCGCCGCGTCCATCGAAGACTACACCGACAGGTTCGGCAATCCTGAGGAGATGCTGGTCGAGTTCTTCACCTCCCTCATCCGCAAGTCGTGACCTCGGCGACCAGCGACACGGCGCCTTCCCTTCAAGACGTTATGCGCCTCGTGCTGCTGGCAGGGCGTGTCATGCTCGAGAGCGGCGCCAACGCGTCTCGAATCGAGGAGACGCTGATGCGCCTCGCGCTCAGCTGTGGGGTAGATTCCATCGATGTGTTCTGCACCCTCACGGGACTCTTTTTCACCGTGGTGAAGAACGATGAGGTTCTCACTCGCGTTCTCTCTGTTCGACAGCACGGAACAGACCTGGGTCGCATCGCCGCGGTGTATGATCTGTCGCGCGCGGTGGAGTCTCGCGCAGTCGACTGCCACGCCGCCATCGATCAGATGAAGGCGATGGTCTTGCACGAGAGCATGATCGGCTACCCCCCGTGGCTCAAGCTTGCCTGCAGCGGCGTCTCGAGCGGCGCCTTCGCCGTTCTGCTGGGCGGAGGCGTCTACGATTTCATTCCCGCCACGCTGGCCGGCCTCTTCGCCCAGATGGTCTACAGCCGCCTCTGCCGAAGAAGCCCGGAGTTCGTCGCCATCTTCTTCGCGGTGATCATGGGCACCATGTGGGCCCTGGTCGCCGACCGCCTCTTCCTGGGCACCTTGCGCTACATCACGGTGGGCGTGGTCATGCCGCTGGTGCCTGGGCTGGCGCTGACCAACGCGGTTCGCGACCTCATCTTCGGTGACCTCATCAGCGGTCTGTCGCGGGGCGCGGAGGCGGTGCTCAGTGCGTCTGCCATCGCGGGCGGCGTCTACACCGTTCTGGCCCTGTTCAAGATGGGACTCTTCATCTGATGTCTGGCCTCGAGAGCGCGAATGAGCTGACCCCTCTCCTCGCGCCGCTCATGTGCTTTCTCGGCGCCTACACCATCGCAGTGTCATACAACGTGCCGAAACGAGCGCTGCTCTACTGCGGGCTGCTCGGAAACGTGGCGTGGTACGTTGAGATCTACTGCTCCGACCTTCATCTGACCGAGATTGCGTCGAACTTCCTCGGAGCCCTGGCTGTTGCGCTTCTGGCCGAGAGCCTGTCTCGCATGCTCCAGCTTCCGGTGATGTGCCTCGCTGCACCCGGCGTCATTCCCCTCGTGCCGGGATTCAAGGCCTACAGCGCGCTGCTGCTCTACGTATCCGAGATCTACGACCAGGCCAACCAGAAGCTTCTCGAGGCCTTGCTGGTGGCTGCCGCCATCTCCGCCGCCCTCGCCACGGCCAACTCCCTCGTGCTGCTGCTGCCCGGCGTGAAACGGCGGTGGCAGAACCCACAGAGCCCGGTTGACGATCGCGTGCTCACCGCGGGTGACATGTCAGCGCTCACCGAAGAGGTTCTTGATCGCGTGCGGCAGCCAGGAGCGTCCACGCCTCCGTCAGGCTCTGGTTGATGAGGCGCGTCTCGCCACAGGTGCTCATGAAGTTGTGATCGCCGCTCCAGCGCGGCACGATGTGCTCGTGCACGTGATCGGCCACTCCCGCGCCTGCGCACTCTCCCAGGTTCCATCCCACGTTGAAGCCCGCGGGGCGCATCACCTGACGCAGAATGCCGATCCAGCGCTGGGTGAGATGGCTGATCTCGGCGAGGGTCGTGGGGTCGAGCGCGGTGAACTCGCCCTCATGGTGATTGGGCGCAACGAGCAGATGGCCATTGGTGTACGGGTAGCGATTCATGATGACGAAGGCATGCTGGCCACGCTCGAGCACGAGCGTCTCGGTGTCGCCATCGCGCCCGCGGGCCACCGCGTCGCACATGAAGCAGCCGGGTGATTTCGGGCCCACCAGAAACCCGATGCGCCACGGCGCCCAGAGCCTCTCGGTCATGTCGTCTACCTCCGAAGATGTTCGATGTCGCTGTGGCTGCGGGCTTGCCCGCTGGGACTCATTTCGCGTAAGGCGCCACGGCCGACAACACGATGTCGCACACCGCGGCGCGGCAGGCCACCAGGCCTCCGGTGACGTGGGGGTCAGGGCGGTTGTAGGTGGGAACCTCGCCTGACGCGTTCATCAACCGCCCCCCCGCCTCTTCGATGATGATGGCACCCGCGCAGATGTCCCACTCGCAGGGAACAAAGCCCAGCGAGACGTACGCGTCGGCCTCGCCGCACGCCACCATCACGAGCTTGCGCACCGTCGATCCGGCGGGCTTGAGCGCGGCGTTCCCCAGCGCAGCCACGAGCGCCTCGGTCACGGGTGCACGGAGATCGGCGCGGCGCACCGCAAGCGCTCGGGGGAGATGCGACGCGCGAACCGCCAGGGGGCGTGGTGGCTCTTCTCCGATCTGGAGAAACGCGCCGCTGCCCGTGCTGGCGAAGTAGGTCTCGTCATCGACCGGGAAGTGGATGACGCCGATGACGGGACGCCCCTGTTCGACCAGGGCCACTGAAACACCGAACGCCGCGGTGCCCGCGATGAACTCTCGCGTGCCATCGAGCGGATCGACCACCCATACGCGGGTGCGCTGGAGGCGATCACCGTCGTCGACGGTCTCTTCTGACAGCCAGGCCGCATCGGGCAACAGGGCGCGCAGCCGGGCCTCGAGCACCGCGTTGGCCGCGATGTCGGCATTGGTGACCGGGCCCTCGGCTTTTTGTCGAACCTCGAGGGGGCCAGCGCACCGTGCCTCGATGATGGCACGGCCCGCTTCGCGTGCCGCTTCGACCACGGCGAGAACGAGTGCGGAAGGCACCCGCTCAGCCCATGGTCTGGACGCGATCGATTCTCACCTTGTAGGTGACGCGAACCTCTCCCGGCTGACCGAACGGGTACTTCGGCTGGCCGAGGTACTTGAGGGCCAGGCTGTCGATGACGTCGTTGGCGCCCTCTTCGGTGCCCTCGACGACCTCGCCCTGGATCTGCACGTAGCGATACGAGTTCTCGGGGTCGACCACCGCCACCGCCACCTTGGGCATGCGCGCGAGGATCTTGTCCTTCACGCGACCGCGGGCGGTGTTGAAGATGATGAAATCGCCCTCGTGCTTGAACCACATGGGCGTGACCTGGGGCGAGCCGTCGGCCTTGACGAGTGCAAGGGCGGCCACGGCCTTGGTCTGGAGAATGGGGACGTGGGTTTCGGGGATGGTGGGCATGGGAAAACAGCTGCAACTGCTCCTGC
>RGZZ01000356.1 GCA_010028905.1 Pseudomonadota bacterium
CCGTGTCCACCACGACACCGTGGGGGACAAACCCGTGTCCACCACGACACCGTGGGGGACAGCCCACCTGGCGAGCGCCACGGGCGAGCGCAGCGCCGTGTCCACCACGACACCGTGGGGGACAAACCCGTGTCCACCACGACACCGTGGGGGACAAACCCGTGTCCACCACGACACCGTGGGGGACACCGCGCCCTCAGGTAGCTGCCGTCGTAGCTCCGCATCCCAAAGCGAGCGCTTTCGTCAACGCTACGTGCTGCACGCCGGGTCGTTCTCATGTGACCCGCCATCCCCACGAGCAAGACAAACAAATCAAGCCGCAGGAGCACAGGCAGGGAAAGGACTGGGCCCGACAAAAACAGCCGCGTGGTCGCCCGAGCGCAGTATCGCCGCTGGAGCGCCGCGTGGCCGCCCGAGCGCAGTATCGCCGCTGGAGCGCCGCGTGGCCACCCGAGCGCAGCATCGCCGCTGGAGCGCCACGTAGCCACCCGAGCGCAGCATCGCCGCTGGTGCGCCGCATCGCCGCCCTCGGAACCTCTTCTGCCCCCCGTCATCTTTCGTCTCAGAGAGGAGCCCACATGACGCAGCGTCACACCGAAGAGCTAGACCGCCTCGTCCAGGCTGCCCTGCGCATCAGCTCGACCGAGGACCTCGAGTCGATGTGCCGTCACATCCTCGAGGGCGCGCAGCAGGTTCTGCGCTCGGAAGCCGCCTCCCTGATGCTGGTCGACGAAGCGAACGGCGTGCTGAAGTGGTTCTCGGCCCTGGGCGAAGCGGGCGAGATGCTGGCCAACCACGACCTGAGCCTCGACGAGGGGGTGGCCGGCTGGGTGGCCCGCGCGGGGGAGAGCGTGCTGCTCCACGACGCACAGTCAGACCCTCGGTTCTGCAGCCGCATCGACGCACTCAGCGGCTTCAGCACCCGCTCGCTGCTCTGCGTACCCTTGATTGCCCAGGGGCGGGTTCTCGGCGTGCTCGAGCTCCTCAACGACCCCGCAGACCACCGCTACGACGACGACGATCTGCACCGCGCCCAGGCATTCGCGAGCCTCGCGGCGACAGCGCTCCAGAACCACCACCTCATCCGCGTGGCTGAGGAGGTGGGAAACGTGCGGGAGATCTCCCGCTTCAAGAACGACCTGGTGACCCGCGTGGCCGAGGAGATACGCAACCCCCTTACGTCGGTGCGCGGCTTCTCTGACGTGATCGCCCGCGACGACGCCGACGTGGCGACCCTCCGCGACTTCGCCGGACGCATCGGTGGCGAGGTGAAGCGCATCGAGTCGATGGTCGACGGGGTGCTCGAGCTGGCGCGCATCGAGGCGGGCCACACCATCGTGCGGGAAGACGCGGTGCCAATCGCTCCCCTGCTCGAAGCAGCACAGGCGCGATGGTCAGAGCGGGCTTCTCATCACGCGCTTCGCCTCATCATCAACGAGGGCGACGCCCCAAGCGTGCTCGGCGATGCCGAGCGCATCTCGCAGATGCTCGATCTCCTGCTCGCTAATGCGGTGGAGTGGTCGCCCGATGGCGGGCCGATCACACTGCGCGCCGCCCGCCAGAGCGCCTCATGGCGCGTATCGGTGACCGATCGGGGGCTGGGGTTCCCTCCTGGCGAGACGGCTCGCCTCTTCCACCCGTTCCATCGCCTTCCCCATCCGAAGCGAGACGGGCTTCCTGGCAGCGGGCTCGGGCTCAGCCTCATCCGCGCCCTGACCCTGAGGATGAACGGTCAGCTCGGCGCCGACAGCGACCCAGAGCGAGGCACCACCTTCTGGTTCAGCCTGCCTTCCACCGATTGAACGCGCGTCCGGTCAGCGGGGTGCGCCGACCGCCGCATTCACATGAAGCAGCGCAGCCATTCGCGCGTACACGCCCGTAATGTCGTACACCCCCTGAAAGAGGGCCTGACCCGGCCCCTTCGCCCAGATGAGCGGGGGGAGGGCGCTGTGCTCGTGGGTCGAGAACGCGGCCTGCACGCGCTCGGTGAGCGCCGCGGTGAGCGCGAAGGCAATGCCGATGGGCGTGGGCTTCGCGGCCGCCAGCCGAGCAGCCAGCGCGGCGTCGAGATCGAGCCCCAGTCGCTCGCGCACCGCCTTTGCAAAGGGCTCGCTTGTCGGGTCCAGCGCCGCTGGAGGGAGGGCGGTGAGCGTCGCCTCGACCGAGGCCCGCTGCAGCAGCAGCTTGCGCGGCTCGAAGTGGGTGGGAAAGGTCAGCCCGCCCGTCTCGTGATCGGCGGTCACCAGCACCAGGGTGTCGGGGTGCCGCGCCTGGTAGGCCAGGGCCACGGCCACAGCCTGGTCGAACGCCAGCACCTCGCGCACGGCGGTGCCCAGGTCGTTGGCGTGACAAGCCCGGTCGATCTTCCCCCCCTCCACCATGAGGAAGAACCCTTTGGCGTTCTGCGAGAGGCAGCCCAGGGCGGCCTCCGTCATCTCCGCGAGAGACGGCTCCCGATCGGTGCGGTCGATGTCGAAGGCCATGTCAACTGGAGCGAAGAGTCCAAGCAGGCGCCGCGTCGATGCCGGCAGCGCCCGCAGCGCGTCGCGGGTGGAGACGGCCGCCCAGCCGCGCGTGCGCATCTCCTCACGCAGATTGCGGCCGTCGGTGCGACGGCCGTCGTCGGTTCCGGTGGGCAGGAAGAAGGCGCGGCCGGCTCCCATGAGCACATCGACGGCCTGATGGTCGGCCAGCTGGGCGGCCACGTCGAACTCCTCGCTGCGCTCGCGCGTGTGCGCGCCAAAGGCGGCGGGGGTGGCGTTCGAGACGCTTACCGTGGTGACCAGCCCCGTGGAGCGCCCCTGGGCGTGAGCCTGCTCGAGGATGGTGGGCAGCGGGGCGCCGCCTTCCCCGAGAGAGAGGGTGCGGTTCTTCACGCGAACCCCGGTCGCAAAGGCGGTGGCGGCCGCCGCCGAGTCGGTGACAAGCGCATCGGCGCTGTGGTTGTCAAAAGACCCCATCACGGGCATGTCATCGATGTGCAGGCGCCCGACAGGACCGCTGCCTTCGAGCCCCTTGAATGCCCGCGCGCCGTAGACCTGGGGCGCCCCCATGCCGTCGCCGATCAGCAATATGATCGATCGTGCGGCGGGGCCCGCGGGGGCTGCGGGAGACGCGAAGGCGCGCGCTCTTGCCGTGGCCGACGGGCGGCCCGGCGTCGCGGGAGCAGCGTCCGCGCGCGTTGCGGGGAGGCTTTGAAGAACGAAGAGAGTGATGAGGAGAGCTGAGATGCGAAGTCGATGCATGCGCCAGGAGTTCCCCACGCGCGAGCGCAGTCCTCGCCGGACCAGAATGGCACCTGCCGCAGGAAGGAATGCCACGGGGGGGCTGCGTATCACGGGAGACCGCGCTGGAAGGGCCCTCGCCGTTCCGCGCGCAGACCTCTCTCCAGCGAGCGTGGGCGTGAGTTGAGCGCAGGCATCCGTCCGGACAACACCGTCGTCATCGTGCTGTCGTTCGAAGGCCCGGACATCTACTCGATGGCCGGTGGGCTCGGCGTGCGCGTCACCGAGCTCTCACGCGCCCTCGCCAACGATGGCTTCGAGACCCACCTGTTCTTCATCGGCGACCCGACCCGCGCCGGACACGAGGTGGCCGAGAACGAGCGCTGGCACCTCCATCGCTGGTGCCAGTGGCTGAGCGCCCAGCACACGGCCGGCGTCTACGACGGCGAGTCCGAGAAGATCGACGACTGGTCGCGCAGCCTCCCCAGCCATCTCATCGACACCATCATCCGGCCAGCTGCGCAAGCGGGCAAGTGCTGCGTCATCCTGGCCGAAGAGTGGCACACCGCCTCGAGCGTCATCAACCTGCATCACCTGCTGCGCTGGTCCGGCCTGCGCGAGCGCTGCATCATGTACTGGAACGCGAACAACACCTTCGGCTTCTGGCACATCGAGTGGGAGGCGCTGCGCAGCGCGTGCACCCTCACCACGGTGAGCCGCTACATGAAGCACAAGATGTGGTCACTGGGACTGAACCCGCTGGTGATCCCCAACGGCATCCCCGCGCGGCTGCTCCATCCTCCCTCCCCCACCCGCGTATCGACGCTGCGATCGGCCTGCGGCGAAGGCCCCCTGCTGGTCAAGGTCGGGCGCTACGACCCGGACAAGCGCTGGATCATGGCCGTCGACGCGCTGCACGTGCTCAAATCATCGCCGTTCGGCGCCCAGCGCCGGGTGCGCATGCTGGTGCGCGGCGGGGTCGAGGCGCACCGGGTCGACGTGATGAACCGCGCCGCCATGCACGGCCTCACCTGGGCCGAGATCACGCTGGCCGAACCGACCTTCGAGCGCATCGTGAGCGCCATTGCCGACTGCGCCTTCGCCGACATCATCGAGCTGCGCTTCTTCGTGCCTGAAGACGTGCTGCGCGTCATCTACGCGGCAGCCGACGCGGTGTTCGCCAACTCCGGCCACGAGCCGTTCGGACTCGTCGGGCTCGAGGTCATGGCCAGCGGCGGCATCGCCTTCACCGGTTGCACGGGCGAAGACTACGCCCAGTCGTTTCGCAACGCGGTGGTGGTCGACTCTGAAGACGCGCGCGAGATGGCCGTGTACGTCATCGACCTGGCCAGCCATCCGGAAGAGAAGAAGCGCATCCGACGAAACGCGCACGATACCGCAAGACACTTCACCTGGGACGACGTGCTCAAGGAGCTGTACCGAAAGCTCGAGTTCTCGGCGCAGGTAGGGGGCGTTGTCTTCCGCGACAACGCCCGGAAGCCCAGGCAGCTGGCCATCTGAGTGGCTGGCTCAATCTCTCTGAAAAGGTGAATTCGATGTCCAAGCAGCGAACCCTCATTCTCGTCAAGCCCGACAGCGTCCAGCGCGGACTCGCGGGCCAGATCATCGGCCGCATCGAGGCCAAGGGCATGCAGCTCGCCGGCCTCAAGCTGCTCCACATGAACGAGGCCCGCGCCTCGCGCCTGTACGAGCACGTGGGCAAGCCGTTCTACGACGGCCTGGTGAAGTACATGACCTCCGGCCCCATCGTGGCGCTGTGCGTCGAGGGCTACAACGCCATCGACCAGATGCGCACCATCATGGGCGCCACCAACCCGTCGCAGGCCGCGCCTGGCACCATCCGCGGCGACTTCGGCCAGCGCGTCGACAACAACTGCGTGCACGGCTCCGACTCGCCCGAGAGCGCCGCGCGCGAGCTGCCCATCTTCTTCGAAGAGGGTGAGCTGGTGAGCTACGAGGCCAACTTCACCAAGTGGCTCTAAGCGACGCTGCGACCCCCACCCTGTGGGTCGTCGCGACGCCCATTGGAAACCTCGGTGACAT